>JANYAA010000399.1 GCA_025355255.1 Chloroflexota bacterium
GCGCAGAGGTGACGCCGGCCCGCCATGCAGTGGCGGCAGCGGCCGCAGGTCACATGGCCCTCGCCGCTGACGATGTTGCCGGGGCGGAAGTCGCTGACGTTGGCGCCCACCTCGACGATCTCGCCCACAAACTCGTGGCCGGCGATCAGCGGCGGGTGGATGGTCTTGGCCGCCCACGGATCCCACGATTCGATGTGGAGGTCCGTGCCGCAGATCCCGGTCTTGTGGACGCGGATCAGGACATCGTTGATGCCGAGCGTGGGCTTCGGGACCTCGGTCAAGGCCAGGCCCGGACCGGCTGCCGTCTTCACCAGGGCGAGCATGGCGCCTCCTGCGGGGAGCGGTCGCGTCGAGGTCAGCCCTCGAAGCGCCGGTCCTCGGTCCAGTCGATGATCGGGTTGGTGACGCTGCCGATCCCCTCGATCTCGCAGCGGACGATGTCGCCCGGCCGCAGGAAAACGGGTGGGTTGCGGAAGACGCCCACGCCGGCGGGCGTCCCGGTGACGACGAGATCGCCCGCCTCAAGCGTGACGGACTCCGAAATCATTGCGATCAGCGCGGCAACCCCGTGGATCATGTTGGCCGTGTTGCCGTCCTGCATCACGACATCGGTGCCGGCGTCTGGCCCGCTTCCTGGGGTGCGCCAGGAGCGCAGGCGGAGCCCGGCGGCGGGGTCCAGCTCGTCCGGCGTCACCATCACCGGGCCCACGGGCAGGAACGTGTCGGCGCCCTTGGCGCGCAGCCACTGGCCGTCGCCCTTCTTGCCCTCCGGCAGCGCCTGCGGGTTGCCCTGCCAGTCGCGGGCGCTGATGTCGTTGGCCACCACGTAGCCCGCCACGCAGGCCATCGCCCGCTCCACGGGCACGCGCCGAGCGCGCCTGCCGATGACGACGCCCAGCTCCACCTCGAGGTCCATGGCGCGGGTGCCGGGGTGCTGGATCACGGCGTCGCCGTCGCCCACGAGGGCGTTCGCAAACTTGGCGAACATCAGCGGCCGCTCGGGGGCAGCCCGGCCGCCTTCGGCAGCGTGGTCCGCGTAGTTGAGCCCGATCCCCACGATCTTCTCGCCCAGGTCCACCGCGTCAATCGCCCCCGACGGGCGCCGCTTGTCCGGGTTGATGAGGGGCGCACCAGCCTTGATGGCCTTGTGCGCCGCCCTCGCGAGCCTGCGCTGCCAATCCGGCTCGAGCTTTAGCATGGCGCCGATGCCGAGGCGCGTATCGATGGTCAGCCCGCCACGCTTTTCCAGCTGGGAGCCGGTCAGCAGCCGCCCGCCCACCAGCACGCCAAAACGCTCGTCCCCGTATCGGTCGCGGTAGGCGTACAGGCGCATGACGGTGGTCCTCCTCGAGCGATTCGGTTGCCGCGCTCAGCTCGGCGACGGCGCTGGGGCGGCGCACTGGGGCTCGGGCGGCGCGATCCACTTGCCCGCCCTGTCCAGCCGTTCCGCATATCGCGTGTAGAACTCGCTGATCTTCGCAGGGTCAAGTGTGTCCAGGTAGAGCGCTCTGTCCCAGATGAGCGCGGCAAACCGCGTCGGCATGTCCTCGAAGCGGGCGATCACCGGGCCCACTGCGCCAGCCGGGATGCCGCAGACCGCGCTGGCCGGGAAGCCTGAACTGAAGGCCCGCAGCTCGGCGATGGCCTTGTCGTCGCAGGCACCCTTGGTGCACGAGTACAGCAGGACGAGGCCGCCGTGCTCAAGGTTGTGAACCCAGCCGTTGGGGATGCTGCCGTCGTCGGGGCCGTAGACCTTGGGGGTGAGCGGGCCGTAGCCGAGCTTGTTGAGGTGCTTGCCGGACGCAGGCGGGCAGACGGGGTAGGTGATCTTGTCGCCCGCCTGGACATGGCCCTGGCCCATGTCGGGCTGGACTTGACCCAGTTCGCCTGCCGCTGGACTGGCTACCGCGTCGATGCTGGTGCAGGCATAGGTGGGCGCGGCAGCACTGGCGAAGACGAAGACGAGTCCGCCACCCGCCAGCAGCACGACCAGGAGCGCCAGCAGCGGGGTCCGCAGCCGCTCCATCCTTGTGCGCTCGTACGGGTGCGGCCTGTCGGTCTCGCGGCGGCCCGATCGGGGCGTGCCCGTGGGCGCGCCGCCCGGGGTGCTGGCGCGCCCGGACTTCTGCGTTGGGCTGGTCCTGCGGTTGGGATCGCTCACGTTGTGTGGTGCTCCGTGCGGGCCCAGCGGGCATAGGGACGGTCAGCCGCCGAGGCCGGCGTGCGCGCTGGCGCCGCCGACGAGGCAAGCGTAGCGCCCGCAGCGGTCAAGGGTCGCAGCGGGTCAGGGCTCGTTGAGCCAGAGCCGCACCGCCGGCCGTGTCAGGCTCGTGAACAGCGCAACCGCCAGGACCGCGACGAAAAGCGCCGCCAGCGGTTGGGCGCCCAGCGCCAGCAACAGGAAGGTGGGCAGGGTGAGGGTGCTGAGGCCAAGCGCCAGGTTGCGCGACGCCTCCTTGCGCTGGAGCACGAGCGTCGTGGTGAAGATGGTGTACGCGAGGAGCACCATGTCCACGATCCCAGGCAGGGACACCGGCGCGCTGATGGCCATGTCGAACACGTACCGCATCGACAACCCGATCCCGCCCAAGATCAGGAATGCGTAGCCGAGAAAGATGCGGACGCCCGCTGGCATGGCGAAGAACTGGCGGATCACCGCGTGATGATGCCAGCCTCCGTGGGACCGCGTTGCCGACACCCGGTGCGCCACGCTGCTGCAGCGCGTTCACGGATTGCGAGCCGCCTTGCGAGCCGCCTTGCGATCCGCCGCTTGACAGGTTGCAGGCTGTTTACTAATCTGCACTAAACCGGTTTGCTAAACCGGTTCATGGATATCAAGCCGCAACTATTTCGTCCGCCGCGAATACCGGGACACCAGCCCGGACGCGGTGGGCAGCAGCTGGACCAGCGAGGAGACCGTGGAAGAGCGGACCCCGCGCCGGCCACGCATCGCCGATGTCGCCCGTGAAGCGGGTGTGTCGAAGACTGCGGTGTCGTTCGCGTTCAACAGACCGGATCGGCTGGCGCCTGAAACGGCGAGCCGTATTCGGGATGTTGCCGTCTCCCTCGGCTATCGCCCGCACCCTGTCGCCCGGATGCTCAC
>JANYAA010000465.1 GCA_025355255.1 Chloroflexota bacterium
CGCACCACGGCGGAGCGAAGTGCGCCATCGACATAGCGCTGCACGACATGGTGGGCAAGCGTCTGGGCCTGCCGCTACGCGACGTGCTGGGCCTCCATGGCGACATCACGCCCACCGACTTCACGCTGGGCATCGATGAGCCGCACGTGGTGGCCGCCAGGGCCAAGCGCGCGGGCGACTTCCCGGCGCTCAAGATCAAGGTTGGCGGCGCAGACGATCTGGCGACGCTTGAGGCGGTCCGCAGGGTGTACGCCGGGCCTATCCGCGTGGATGCCAATACCGGCTGGACGCCCGAGGGCGCGGTTGCCCTGCTCCCCGAACTGGTGCGTCTGGGCGTGGTCCTCGTGGAGCAGCCGTTTCCGGCCCACCGCCTGGACTGGCTGCGCGACCTTCAGGCGGTGTCCCCGCTGCCGATCATCGCTGACGAGAGCGCGGTGACCATTGAGGATCTCGACGGCCTCGTGGGCGTCGTGGCCGGCGTCAACGTCAAGCTTGCCAAGGTGGGAGGCGTCGGCCCGGCCAGGCGCATGCTCGAGCGCGCGCGCGCCCTCGGCTTCCGCACGTTTCTGGGCTGTATGGAGGAGACCTCGATTGTGATCGCGGCGTCCGCTGCTGTGTCCCAGCTAGCCGAGTGGGCTGATCTGGACGGCTGTCTGCTGCTGGCAGATGACCCAGTTGGGGGCCTCTCCATCGGTCCTGACAAGCGCTGGATCCTGCCCGACGCACCCGGCCTGGGGCTCACGCTGAAGCCCGGCAGCCTGTCCTGACACGGTTCCCTGCGGAGCGCATCCACAGGTTTCGACCGAGAGTCTCCGGCTGTCCACCAACCGTGGGGGGCTGTGGACAACTCGGTTGGACACTTCGTGGAGAAGCCACTTCCGCAGAGCCCCGGCCGTCCCTAGGATGACGCGAGTCGCCGCCTGAGGGGAGATCCGGGGGAGCTCCTGGCGGAGGACGGATTACCGGGCTGATGACGGTGCTGACGGCACGCCGCGCCGCGCCACCGCGGGCCCACGCATGCCCAAGAGGGAGAGGAGACCCGTATCGATGCTGCCCGCCGGCCCCGTCGTACCTGCCATGTCCGTCGCAGCGTTGGCCGCGTCACCTGAGGCCGTCGCCTTTGTGCGCTTCTGCTACCAGCGTCGGCGTGTTGGGTGGCCCGAGCTGTATGACGAGATGTGCCTCGTGGCGACCCGCGGGCTGTTCCGCGGCATGGGGCACGAGGCCCTGGCAGAGGTCGGTGTGGGGTTCAGCCTCTTTGAGACCCCGCGGCTGGCACAGCTGGTCGCCCAAATCGTGGGCGAGGAGCAGGCGGCGCGGCGTGCGGCCAGGGCCGCGGTTGTTGACGGCATGCGATGTGACGCCGGAGCGACCGTCGCGGCATAGCGCAAGCTCCCCATTCCGAGGTGCTGCGGTGTCGCTGACAAGGGGGTCCGGTCGGATATCGGCCAGCGGCGGGTGAACCGGGATCGCCCGTGCAGCACCTGGACGGAGCTTCAGGCGCGGATGCGCCGCCGCGCCATCTCGCCCTCGATCTGCCGTTCCGCTTCCACGTAGCGGTCGATCTGATCGCGTAGCTGGTTCGCCTCAGGTGTGTAGAGGTGCACCTGCTGCTGCAGGATGTAGGACAGCCGCCTGCTGGTCATCCGGACATGGTCCAGGTTCTTCATCAGCACGAGCGGATCCATCGACGCGAGGTCGGACGGGGGGTACATCTCGTTCATCGCCACCATGCTAGCCCAACCGGGACGGCGCCCGCGTGGCGTTTGGCGCAGCTGAGCGGACCGCGGGGGACAGCCCAGGTCCGTGTCCTAAAGGGCGCGCAGCCTCCGCGGCGGCCAGGTCCAGTCGACGGGCACGTCTGCCGCGGCGAGGGCGCGTCGGCGGCCGGCCTCCGTTGCGCCAAGGACAAGAATCCGGTCCGTCTTGGTGGCCTGGCCCGCCTCGGCGCCCCAAAGTCGGGTCATCTTCCGGTTGGCCGCCACGTCGTCGCGCACGAGCCCCGCGAGGCGGAACCCGGCCGGGTACGCCGCCTCCTCCCACACCCGCTCTGCAAGACCCAGCCCTGTCGTTGACGGCTTGCCGCGGTCGGTCTCGACATCGCCGATGACCATCACCGCGATGCCGTCGTCCGTCAGCGCTGGTCGCAGGTCAGAGAGCACGTCGCGCAGGAAGCCAACATAGGCGTCGGGCTGGTGCGCCTGATCCAGCGACGCGTCGATGGCGTTGGCGTCGAAGCCCAGGAGCCAGGTGCGAAGCCAGTTGTAGTATCCGTATTTCAGAACCCGCAGGTAGGGCGGCGACGTGACGACGAGCCGAGCTCGATCTCCCAGTCCGCGCTCCCGAAGCGCTTGGCGGGACCTTCGGCCGGCCGTGCGCGCATCCCCGAGGAGTGCGATCCCTGTGATCGCTGGCAGTGGCTGGCGATACAGGCGATCAAGCTTGGCCGAAAGCGACGCGAAGGCGTCACGCTCAGGCGACGCATAGCCGGTTCGCTCTACAAACGCCCGCACATAGCGGGGCGCCATGCTGAAGGTGTTGGGCATCACCGTGGAAAGGTAGGCGGGCGTCTTGCCGTGAAGGATGCCGGCGATGGACGCGGCGAGGAAGCGGTCCACACGATCGTCCAGCCGGAGATGCGAGCGCAGGTGCGCCACCTGGCCAAGCGTGACAGGGTGGAACGCCACGGCTACCTCGTCGGGCAGCGTCTCGTCGCGCGCGCCTGGGCCTCCGCCGCTGCCGGCCCGCGGAATGAACGACGAGGGGTGGCCCGGCCGGAGCCCCGCCTGACGCCCGATGGCCGTCCAGGCGTCGGCGTCGGCGAGCCAGCCAAGGCGCAGCGCGAGCAGCCGCGTCCGCGCCTCGACGGCTGTCGCAGGATCCAGCTTGGCTGCCGTCAGCACATGGGCAAGCGGGTTGAGATCGTTGCCGATGCCGATACGCCCCTCTGCGGCCGCCTGGACGGGCGCCGTGCCGCGACCGGAGAACGGGTCCAGCACCACGTCGCCGGGCCGGCTGTAGCGGGCGATAAAGGCGTGGGCGAGGGCCGCCGGAAAGCTCGCGAGATACGAGCACATCGGGTGGAGGCTGTGACCCCAGAGGCGCTGCTGGTCCTTCCAGTCCGCCTCGAGGGCAAGCGTCGGCAGCGCGCTCGGCAGCTGCAGCGCAAGCTGGCGAGTCGTGGACGCGTGCGATCGACCGACTGTGTCGGGCATTCCCGGGCCTCGACGGTGCTCGCGGCGGGTGTGTCGCGTGCGGGGGCGGAGCATACCACCGCGGAATCGGCCGGCGCGGCCCGACCTGAGTCAGCGCTGGCTCACGCGGAGGTCCGGCGTGCGCGGTTCGCGCCGTGAAGCTCCCGCCCGGGCGCTGAAACCGGGCGGGACCCAATCCCGAGTCAGGTCTGACTCAAGAGGTGCCACGACTCCGGCGCGGCGCCTCGATGCGCACCCGCGCGTCCACCACCACTGCGCCCTCGGCGAGCACGACGACCGGGTTGCAGTCGATCTCGACGATCTCGGGATGCGCTTCAACCATCGCGCTCACCCGCAGGAGCACGCCCTCGAGGGCCCCGACATCAGCGCGCGACGCCGTTCGGTAGCCCTCCAGCAGCGGATACATTGCCAACGATCGGAGCATTTCGCCGGCATCGCGGTCCGTCAGCGGCGTGATCCGCACGGCAACGTCCTTGAGCATCTCCATCTCAGAATCGCCAGCGCCACAAGCGATGACCGGGCCGAAGAGGCGGTCGTGGACGACGCCCACGAGCATCTCGGTCCCCTGCGGGACCATGCGCTGAACCAGCCACCGCTCAACGGGGTGGCCAGCGGCGGCAAGTTCTGCCTCCATGGTCTCGGCGGCCCGGCGCACCTCGGCCGCGCCTTCCAGGCCAAGGACGACGGCCCGGGCCTCGCGCTTGCGGACGATGCCCGTCGCCACGGCCTTGAGTGCCACAGGACCGCCCAGTTCGTCCGCGGCCGTTCCTGCCTCCATCGGCGATGCAGCAAGCCGCCAGTCTGCGACACTGATGCCGTAGCAGCCGAGCAGCGCAGCTGCCTCGTCCGGTCGCAGCCAGCGGGAGCGGTCGGCGCCGTCGCCAACCTCCGCAAGCGCGCGGGCCAGTACGCGCGCCGCGTCGTCCTCGCGGACATCGGCAAAGACTGGCACGTTGCCCTCCGGGGCCATGCGCCACTCGGCATAGCGGACGGCATGGGCGAGGGCGCGCGCCGCCTCCTCGGGGAACGTGAAGGCCGGCACCCGAAGCGACGGGCTGCGCAGTTCGGCGGGTCCGCCTTCGGCCGACATGAAGACGGTCAGCACAGGTTTCGGCCGGTCAAGCGACGCCACGGCCCCATGGATTGCCGCGGCCACGTCGCTGCTTGACGCGCCAAGCGGCGGCACAAACAGGACGATAAGGGCGTGGATCTCCTCGCACCCGGCCAGGATGCGGATGGCCTGCCCGTAGGCCTCAGGCGGCGCGTCCACCGTGTCCACAGGGTTGTCCAGCGTCGCCATCGCCGGCAGGCATTCGGCCAGCGCTCGGCGCGCAGCCTCCGGAATGGGTGGGACCACCAGCCCGCCCGCCTCGCACGCATCGGCCGCCAGGATGCCGGGGCCGCCGCCGTTGGTCAGGATGGCCACGCCGCGTCCTAGCGGCAGCGGCTGGTTGGCAAGCAGCGAGGCCACGTCGAAGAACTCGGACAGCGTGTCCGTCCGCACGACCCCAGCCTGGCGAAACAGCGCGTCCACGGTGACGTCCGATGCGCCAATGCGCGCACCGGTGTGCGACAGCGTGGCTCGGGCGCCTGCCGCGGACCGCCCGCTCTTGACCGCAATGATCGGCTTGGTGCGGCCCACGCGCCGCGCGATTCGCGAGAACTTGCGCGGGTTGCCCACGGACTCCAGATACAGCGCGATCACGCTGCAAGCCGGGTCCGCCTCCCAGTACTGGAGGAAGTCGTTGCCCGAGAGGTCGGCCTTGTTGCCGATGGAGATAAAGCTCGACAGGCCAAGACCCAGCCGGTTGGCGTGCTCGATGATCGCAAGGCCAAGCGCGCCGCTCTGCGAGAGGAACCCCACGCGCCCATCGATGGGCAGGGTGGGGGAGAACGTGGCGTTGAGCCGCACGTCGGGCTCAAGGTTGATAACGCCCATACAGTTTGGCCCAACCAGGCGCATCCCCGCGCCGCGACAAGCTGCCACAAGCTCACGCTGGCGGGCCGCGCCCTCCGGTCCCGTCTCGGCAAAGCCCGATGACACGACAACCACCGTCTTCACCCCCTTGGCTGCGCACTCGTGGACGGCCCCGATGGTGACGTCCGCCGGCAGCGCGATGAGCGCGAGGTCCACCGGCCCCGGAACGGCCCCCACAGACCGGTACGCTGCCACCGACTGCACGACGTCGGCGTTGACGTTGACGGGGTAAACCGGCCCTGTGAAGCCGCTGCTCACGAGGTTGTGGAAGAGCTCCCCGCCCACGGTGCCGCGCTGACGGGACGCGCCGATGACGGCAACCGATGTCGGATGGAGCAGCGCCCGAACGGCCGCAGCGGCGGCGACCTGCTCGCGGCGCTCAAAGCGCTGCCGCACCTCCCCGCTGAGCTCGGTGGGGAATTCCACGCCGATGGACCCGGGCTCGGAGCGCAGCCGGAGCGGGAAGCCGCTGGCCCGGAAGACGTCGAGCATCTTGGCGTTCTCGAGGAGGACCTCCGCGAGGAACGTGGTGATGCCGGCTGCGTTGGCCCGCCGCGCAAGCGCTTCCAGCAGCAGCGTGGCCACGCCCAGACCCTGCCACTCGTCGGCCACCACGAAGGCGGCTTCGGCTGTCGTTCGGTCGATGTAGAGGTAGTTGCCGTTGCCGATGACGTGGGTGACGCCGCCAACCTCGGTTTCCGCCACCAGCGAGCAGTCACGGGGGTCTTCCAGCACGGCCCACTTGCGCGCGCGGGCTTCCAGATCACCGCCGACGCTGGCAAACCGCAGGCGGCGCGACTCTGGGTCCAACGCCTCAAGGAACGCCAAGATAGTCGGGACGTCTGACTCCGCTGCGTCACGGATCCGGATGGAGGAGCCGTCGCGCAGGATCGTGTCGCGCGACGCGTCCCGGCTTGCCGCAGGGGTGAAGCGCTCCACGGGTCCTCCTTGTCGCGCGGCAGTCGTGGCCGCCAAACCACCGCAATCGTACGCGCTGGCCTGCGTCACTCTAGAGTGAACAGCGCCATGCCCGACGCCCAACCCGAATCCAGACCGCTCGTCATCTACGGCCCGACCAGCCACGCCTACGACTTCGGGCCTGGCCACCCGTTCACGCCGCGCCGTTTCGCCCCTGGGATCGACCTGTTGCGCGCCCTTGGCGCAGCCGACTTCGAGGAGCCGGTGGCAGCCGATGATGCAGCGTTGGCGACGGTGCACAAGCTCGGGTTTCTGGCGGACATCGCGCGGCTCTCGGACTACCCGGAGATGGCCGACGAGCTGGCAGTCACCGATGGCGACACGCCCGCGTTCTACGGGATGCACCACGCCGGCGCAACGGTTGTGGGCGGCACGCTGCACGCGATGGAGCAGCTCCTCGCGGGCGAACGGGGGCACGCCTTCCACCCCGGCGGTGGCCTTCATCACGCGTTCCCAGCCCGGGCCAGCGGCTTCTGCGTGTTCAATGACGTTGCGGTCGCCATTCGGCGTGCCCGCGACGGGGGCCACCGGGTCCTGTACGTGGACGTGGATGTGCACCACGGCGATGGCGTTGAGGCCATCTTCTGGGACGACCCGCTTGTGCAGACCGTGTCCATCCACCAGTCCGGGCTGACGCTGTTCCCGGGCACGGGCTGGGTGGAGGATCGGGGCGGCAAGGGTGCGCAGGGGTCTGCGGTGAACATCCCGCTGGAGCCTGGCACGTCTGACGCCTCCTGGCTGGCCGTGCTGGAGTCCGTGGTGCCAGCCGTGGCCGCCGCGTTCCGGCCCACGCTGCTGGTGACGCTCAACGGCTCGGATGCGCACGCGCACGACCCCCTGGCGAACCTCCAGCTCACCACACTTGCGTTTGCGCGGGCCGCGCGGCTGCTGGACGACATTGCGCACCGGTACGCGGGCGGCCGATGGCTGGCCACCGGCGGCGGCGGTTATGACGTGTACTCGGCGGTGCCGCGCAACTGGGCGCTGGTCTGGCTGGCGCAGGCGCATCACGACGTGCCGGCAGAGACGCCGCTGGGATGGCGCGAGCGCTGGACCTCGGAGGCTGAGAGCCGCAGCGTGAACGCGCCGCCGGCGTTGATGCTGGACCCTGAGGGCACGGCCAAACCGGAGTCGGCCCTCGTGGCAGCTGCGAACCGTGCGACTGCGGCGAAGGCGCTTCAGCACACCCTGGCGGTTCTCTCGGAGCGCCACGGCTCATAGGCGTCGCTGCGGCGGAACCGGGCGTCGCCGAGTCGCGTCGGCGGTCCTTGGGTTCGCGAGTGAACGTCCCCGCCTCAGGAGCGCCCGATGTCGGCCAGCCTGCCCGTTCTCGCCCTCACCGTGCTTGGGGTACTGATGAGCGTCCTTGGTCTGTTTGCGGCCGGCAACATCGGGGTCGTCGCCGTGGGTCTGGTGGCGATCTTCGGGGCGGGGCTCCTCGAGGTGGCAGGCCGGTCGCGTAGTTAGCGCCGCCGCACGGCTCCCCGCATGGCGCCGTGTGGCTACACTCGATTCGTGCCCGTGCCCCCGTAGCTCAGCGGATAGAGCAGCGGTCTTCTAAACCGACGGTCGCAGGTTCGATTCCTGCCGGGGGCGCCATCTGATCAGAGCGCCTCGCGAAGCGCAATCGCCAGGGCGTCCATGTCGGTAACGCTGAAGCGCTGGTCGCAGTTGACAGACAGGATCCGCCGCGCCAGGTTAGCGTCCGCCGCCCCGGTCCCAGCGTGGACAGCCGGGTCCAGTGGCCACAGGACCACCGGGGCCACGGCCCGAGCAACGAGCGCCCGCATGGCCACCTCGCGTTGCGCCGGGTCATCGAACACCAGCGTAAAGGCGAACGCCGCACCGCCCGGCTGGGGCAGCAGCAGCCGGACGCCGTCACGCAACGGCACAGCGCCCGTCAAGAGCTCGAAGTTGCGCCGCCGCGCACCACGCCAAGCGTCAGCGGGCATGTAGGGCAGCAGCGACCGCGACACTGGCGAGATTGCGCGGGCCGATACGCCCGCGCGGCCAATCGCGCTGCGGGCCAGCGCCCGAAACGGGATTGCGTCATCGGCTTCGGCTGCCCGTTCGAGGCGCCGCTGAAGCATCGCGGCAAGGGCGAAGGCAGCGGTGGCATCGGCCTCGGCGGGCGCTGGCTCAGGCGGCAGCGGCAGCCCCAACGGCGACCACACTGCACCGCCGTCGGGGATCGGCAGCGTCTTGCGCAGCGAGGCGAAGGCATAGTGCGCACGGCTGCTCATCGCCCACTCGGAGCCCATGTCGTGCGAATGGTCCTCAACCAGCGCCACCCCAGGCGGTACAGCGGCGGCCGGGCGGGGCCGGATCCCAAGTTGGTTGGCGACCACCACGACATCGCCCGGGGCGGCCGTGACCAGCCCCAGCGCGGGCGCGGCCCACAGGACATGGTCAGGATATGACCGAAGCTCGAGCGTGGGCAGGGCTTCGGCGACCGCCGCGGGCACGTCTGGGCAGTAGTAGCTGGGCAGCCAAGCCCGGCGCCAGCCGTGCTCGATCGCGCCCCAGGCGAGGAGCTCTGCCAGCGCCCGGCTGCCCGAGGCGAAGAGCGAGGCGTCTCGCAGAATGGGCAGCTGAGCTATTGGCACAGGTCGCATGATGGACCAACGGCTGTCCGTTGGTCCCGAAGCGGCCCCCCGCGCGTCCCGGTACGGTCCCGACTCCGCCGCCGGGAGTCGGGACGTGCGGCCCCATCCCGCGACGCTTCATCGGCCTACTGTTCAGAGCGGGACCTGTACAGGGTTCCGCCGACTGCTACAACCAGACAAGCGCGCCACGCCACGCGCGCCCCATAGCCACCGTTCCGGGAGGGACCGGATGCCAGTCCTGCATGGGAAGCCAGCACCGCCAAGCGATGACAAGCGCTGGAAGATCATCGAGACCCGGATGCGCCGGATGGGCGATCGCCCATACGCGCTGATTGAGGCCCTCCACGCCGCACAGGAGGCGTTTGGCTATCTGGATGCGGATGCCCTCAACTATGTGGGCGACACGCTTGGCGTCCCGCACTCGCGGGTGTACGGCGTAGCGACGTTCTACTCGTTCTTCACGCTCAAGCCGCAGGGCGCCCACACGTGCGTCGTCTGCACCGGTACCGCCTGCTACATCAACGGCGCCAAGGACATCCTTGCCGGCATCGAGCGCGAGCTCGGCGTCAAGCCCAAGCAGACCACGCCCGACGGCAAGCTCTCCATCCTGACCGCGCGCTGTCTCGGCG
This sequence comes from Chloroflexota bacterium, assembly GCA_025355255.1. GTDB lineage: Bacteria > Chloroflexota > Limnocylindria > Limnocylindrales > CSP1-4 > CAIXZV01. The sequence continues at coordinate 9,407 of JANYAA010000465.1, forward strand.
CTTGCAGCCTGGCGCCGGCGGTCATAGTGGACGGCGAGGTCAAGGGCAAGATCGGGGCGGCCGAACTGGTCGCCCAATTGGAGGCGATGTGAGCGAGCAGCCAGCCGCGGCGCGGCCCGTCCGCCGCCGCGCCGCCGTCGCAGCCCCGACGGGCGAGACGAGGGCCTCCGCCTACGTGTGCGAGGCCGCGTCCTGCATGTCGGCCCAGGCGCACGACATCACGGTCAAGCTAGCTGAGCAGTGCGCAGCCGCGGGCCTCACAGATGTCAACGTCAAGCGCGTTGGCTGTCTGGGCCTCTGCGCGGCCGGACCTCTTGTGGAGATCCCCGAGACGGGCGAGCTCTTCGCCCAGGTGAGGCCAGACGATCTCGGCGCTTTGGTCAAGGCGCTCAAGCACGTGAAGCCGGGCGCCCAGCCCAAGCCGCAGGGACCGTTCTTCGAGAAGCAGCTCCGCGTGGCCACGGAGAACATGGGCCGCGTTGACCCTGAAAGCCTGGACGACTACATCGGCCGCGGCGGCTACGATGCGCTCCAGCATGTCCTCGCCGAGATGACTTCCACCGAGGTCCGCGAGCAGATCAGCCAGAGCGGTTTGCGCGGTCGCGGCGGAGCGGGCTACCCCACGGCGCTGAAGTGGACAACCGTCGCCAAGGCCGAAGGCAAGCAGAAGTACGTCATCTGCAACGCCGACGAGGGCGACCCTGGCGCGTTCATGGACCGCTCGGTCCTCGAGAGCGACCCGTTCCGGATCCTCGAGGGCATGGCCATCGCGGCGTTCGCCGTCCACGCGAGCGAGGGCTACATCTACTGCCGTGCGGAGTATCCGCTGGCGGTTGCCCGTCTGCGCACGGCCATCCGGCTGGCACAGCGCGCGGGCTTCCTCGGCGCCAACATCGCCGACACCTCGTTCAGCTTTGACATCCAGATCCGCCTTGGCGCCGGTGCATTCGTGTGCGGCGAGGAGACTGCGCTGATCCAGTCCGTTGAAGGCAAGCGCGGCACCCCGCGCCCGCGCCCGCCCTATCCGGCCGTGGAGGGGCTGTTCGGCTGCCCCACGCTGATCAACAACGTGGAGACGTTTGCCAATGTCCCGGCCATCCTGCGCAAGGGCGCCGGCTGGTACGCCTCCATCGGCTTTGGCAAGAGCAAGGGGACCAAGGTCTTTGCGCTTGCCGGGCGCATCGTCAACACAGGCATCGTGGAAGTGCCCATGGGCACGACGCTGCGCGAGATCATCTTCGACATCGGCGGCGGCATCATCGACGGCCGTCCCTTCAAGGCAGTCCAGACCGGCGGCCCGTCCGGCGGCTGCATTCCGGCCGAGTTCCTCGACAGCCCGGTCAGCTACGAGACCCTGATTGAGCTTGGCTCGTTCATGGGCTCGGGCGGCATGATCGTGATGGACGACACCTCCTGCATGGTGGACGTCGCCCGCTACTTCCAGGACTTCTGCCGCGACGAGTCGTGCGGCAAGTGCGTCCCGTGTCGGGTGGGCACCACGCAGCTCTGGATGCTGCTGGACAGGATCTGCCGGGGCCAGGCGGACATGATCGACCTTGCCAACCTTGAGCGTCTCGCCAAAGTGGTCCAGAAGATGAGCCTCTGCGGTCTTGGCCAAGGCGCCCCCAACCCGATCTTCTCGACGTTGCGCTACTTCCGCGACGAGTACCTCGCCCACATCGTGGACAAGCGGTGCCCCGCTGGCGTCTGCGAGATCGCGCAGCCGACGGAGGTGCCGGCATGACCGTCTACACGCTCAAGATCGATGGCCGGGACGTGGCAGGCTCCGAGGGCCAGTCCATCATGGACGTGGCCGAGGAGAACGGGATTGACATCCCAGGCCTCTGCCACTTGCCAGGCATCCACGACCGCGGCGCCTGCCGCCTCTGCGTCGTCAAGATCGGCGGCTCGCCGCGTCTGGCCGCCGCGTGCGTCACCCGGATCGCCGAGGGCATGGACGTGGTCGCCCATGACGAGGAGCTCAGCGAGTACCGCCGCGCCGCGACGGAGATGATGTTCCTCGAGCGCAACCACGTCTGTGCTGTCTGCGTGGCCAACAACCACTGCGAGCTGCAGGACATGTCGGCCGAGGTTGGGCTTACGCACTTTGAGCTGCCGCCCATCAGCCCCGCGCTTGACGTGGACCTCAGCCACAAGCTCTTCGGGCTTGACCACAACCGCTGCATCCTGTGCCTGCGCTGTGTGCGGGTCTGCGACGAGATTGAGGGCGCCCACGTCTGGGACGTGATGCACCGCGGTCTCGAGACCCGGATCCAGGCCGACATGGGCGTGCCGTGGGGCGATTCCACCACCTGCACCAGCTGCGGCAAGTGCGTCCAAGTCTGCCCCACGGGCGCGCTGTTTGAGAAGGGCCGTCCTGTTGCCTCCGGCACGCGCGACGAGCGCCCGTTCCTGCCCTGGCTGCGGGTCCACCAAGAGGAGCGTGGGCTGTGAGCAAGCCGCGGATCGCCACAGTCTGGCTTGACGGCTGCTCTGGCTGCCACATGAGCCTCATCGACCTCGATGAGCGCCTGCTCGACATCTTCGGCCGCGCAGATCTCGTCTACGGGCCGCTGGTGGACGTCAAGGTGTTCCCCGAGGATGTGGATGTCTGCCTCGTGGAGGGCGCGGTCTCGTCGGAGGATGACCTCGAGCGGATCATGATCGTCCGCGAGCGCACCAAGACGCT
>JANYAA010000413.1 GCA_025355255.1 Chloroflexota bacterium
ACCTCGTCCGCAATGAGCAGGACGTCGAATTGGTGGCAGAGCTGCTGGAGTCCGTCGAAGTAGCCGGGCTCCGGCGGGATGACGCCGCCCGCGCCGATGACCGGCTCCGCGATGAAGGCTGCAATCTGGGCGCCGCGCTTGGCGAAGAGGGTCTCGATCTCGTCGAGGTCGTGCGCGCCAACCTGGATCGTGTCCGCAACGAGCGTCCCGTAGCCCGCCTTGTTCAGCGGGATGCCCGCGAGGCTCGTGCCCAGGGCCGCCATGCCGTGGTAGCTGTGCTCGCGCGAAACGATGATGCGCTTGTCTGGCTTGCCCATCACGTCCCAGTACCGGCGGGCGAGCTTGCCCGCTGTCTCGATGGATTCCGAGCCACCGCTGGTGAAGAACACTGCGGCGTCCTCCACCGGAGCGATCTTGGCGATTCGGGCCGCCAGCTGGATCGTCGGCTCCGTCGTGTAGGCGCCGAAGCTCGAGTAGGCCGCGAGGCGCTTCATCTGGGCCGCTGCGGCATCGACGATCTCGTCGCGGCCATAGCCCAAGGCCGCGTACCAGAGGCCGGCGGTGGCGTCGAGGTAGTCCCGGCCTTGCGTGTCGGTGATCCAGGCGCCTCTCCCCTCGCGGAAGACGACTTCTGCATCCTTGACCTGGTGCATGTCGGCGAAGCCGTGCCAGAAGCTCGTTGTCACGGGAATCCTCGGGAGGGTGCTGGGGAATGCCCCGATGCTACACCGGGGCCGCGCCACGCTCGCCCGCGGGGCGGCTAGACCGTGGGCGTGCCGCTCTTTGGGGGCGGCCCCTGTATGAACCCGCGTGGGGGGTCGGGTGCGGCCGCGGCGGGCGCCTCATCGATGACGGACACCGGCGTCTCGGACCTGCCAACGGTGCGAACCGGTGCCGTGCGCTCCCTGATCCCCTCCACGGGCGAATGCGCGTGGGCCTCGGTAGGGTGCAGCGGCTGACCACGCGCCCGCACCTTTCGAGCACCTGCGCGCACGAGGAGGAGCGCGGCGGCGAGCCCCAGGAGTCCGGCGAGGATCGCGAGGATCTCCTTCCATGGGGCGATGACCAGCAAGACAGACGCCTCAGCCACAGGTGCAGACAGCCCCGCCACGACGCTGGTGGTCTGCACCGTCACGCGCACCACGCCAAACGCGGGCAGGTGCCAGGCGGGCTGCGGGGAGGCCGCCGGAAGATCGGTTGCCATGACTTCGGTCACCACCTGACCCGGCAGGACGACACGCACCGCGCTGTCGACGGCACGTGCAAGCATGCCGTCGTCGTGCACAAAGGGCAGCCAGCCAAACGGCCCAAGCTCGAAGATGCGGAACGCCGTCGCGGTCTCGCCCACCGCATCGCTGTTGTTCTCGTAGCGCCACGTCAAGGTCGCCGGCCCGTGATCGAGCAGCCGCCGCCACGGGTCTGCCAGATAGCTGTCCAACCCGGTCCACCGCACACGGGACACCGCCAGCCCGTCGGCCGCCAACAGGGGCGCGGCCGCCGCGACCGCCGGGGCGGCAGCCGCGTCCGGGCCGGTGATGACGATGCCTAACACGCTCACCTGTGCCTGACCAGCAGGTCCAGCGTCAACCGCCGCCTGCTCAGCCGTGACCACCACCACGCCCACGCGTGGCTGCTCAAACGCCGGCGCTCGAGCGCTCACCGTGACCGTGAACGTGACGATGTCAAAGCCCGGCCGGTAGTCGAAGGCGTTGCCGGTCAGGACGACCACGCCGCGGAGGCTCCAGTCCGTGGAGCCCAGCGGCGCGCGGACCGGGTTGCCATCGGCGCCAAGCGCCACATCGGCCAGCGTTGCCGTGACCCGCACGCGGAACGGCGCCACAACGCGGATGCTGAACTGGCCCGAGGCCGAACCCGCGCTGATTGGCCCCTGCAGCACCATGCGGCCCGGGCCAACCGACAGGTCGATACCGTCCGACTGGGCGCTGCTGGCGCTCACGAGTGCAGACGCGGCGCCGGTCCACGCGGCAGGTGGTTCCTCAGCAGAGGCCCGCTGGACACCCAGCTGCAGGACGACGAGGAGCGCGAGGACGACGCGCCCAGACAGCCCCATGACCCTAGTTCGAGGCCTCCGGCTCGGAGCGGTGAGCGGGCTTGGCGCCCCCCTGGCCCGAACCTGACTTGGCCTTCGTGGCCTGACGCCGCGACTCCCGGTTTGCAATCGCTGGCATCGATCGCGGATCCGCGATGGTGTTGGGGTTCAGCCCGGCCGCAACCGCATCGGCAGGCGACATGGTCGCAAGCGTGGCGGCCCGGGCCAGCTGTGCCATCCCGGCACGCAGGCGCTCCGCAGTGTGCCCGGTGGCGGGCTGCGCGTTCGCGAGCCCGATTCGATCAAACCCGCGCCCGTTCGCCGATGCCGCGTAGTGGGCCGCCCAGACAAGCTGTGGCGTCTGGTCGGTGCTGCTCTGGTCCGTCAGCGATAGGCCCCCGGCGACGATCCCCCGGTCGCCCGGCGCCTCGCGCACAAGCCGCCAGCTGTCGGGGCCATCGATCAGGTCCACCAGCACCGACTGCCACGGCGGGCCAAACACGGTGCGCCAGCCGATGCCGTCCGCGTTGCCGCCGGTGAGCACCAGCATCGCGTGCATGCCGGCGGCCTGGGCCAGCAGGCGCGTACCGGCCGCGACAAAGAGGGCGCGCTCCGCGTCATCGTCAGCCATGCGGACGGCCTCGGGCTCCTCGACGAGGATCACCGGGCAGCCAGCAGCGGCGAGTGCGCCAACCTCGTCCGCTAGGGCATCCGCAATCGCGAGCGCCACATGGTAGCGAGCCTCGTCTTCGCGCTCCTGCACAGGTGGGGTCTCGCCCGCATCGACCGCCTTGCGTACCGCCTCGTCAGTCACGCGGCGCGCAAGCGTGTACGGGCCCGGGATGGACTGGGCAACAGACACCGCCCCGCCCTCCTCCACAAATGCAGCCGAGGCCTTCCATGCGGCCACCAGCGGCCCGTCCTCACCGGTCTGTTTGGCTGCGACGGCGCCCAACACAACGCCGGCCGGATCGGCCCAGCGGACGTGCCCGTCTGTCACCAGCGCGAGACCGGCTTCGATCTGCGCCGTCAGCACGTCAGCGGTGTGCTCGGCAACGGCCGCGTCCAGCTCCGCAGGCTCGGCGCGACCGGCGGCAACGTCGGCCTCAAGTTCGGCCAGGTTGGTCCCATCGGCCGTAATGCGGGGCCACGCACCGTGCAGCATCGCGAACATGCCTCTGATCCTACCGTGCGCCGGGGCTTGGGTATGATCCCGTGGTCACGTGGCCGCACGTGCGCCTTTCCGAGAGGGCGCCAGCATCGCGTGGACGGAGGAACCTGTGACGGAAGCCGATGAAGCGCAGGCCAAGCGGCGCGCTGAGGATCGGGCGCTGCTGGAGCGGATCGTCGCCCGTGACGAGCGGGCGGTTGAGGAGCTGTACCAGCGCTACTCGGGGCCGCTCTACTCGCTTGCCTATCAGGTCACCGGCGGGGAGCGGTTTGCCCAGGACGTCGTCCAAGAGACCTTCGTGGCGGTGTGGAAGGACGCGGCCCGCTTTGACCCATCAAAGGGCGCGGTGTCACCGTGGCTGTTCTCGCTGGCGCGTCACAAGGCCATTGACCTTGTCCGGCGCGAGGCCAACGTCCGCAAGCGCACCGTGGATGCGGATCTGGAGCTGGAGATGGCTGAAGACGACGTGGACGACGAGGCCTGGATGCGCATCCGGCGCGACCGTGTGCGGCTGGCCATTGCCGAGCTGACGCCGCTGCAGCGCGAGGCGTTGCAGCTGGCGTTCTTCAACGGGCTGACGCACGTGGAGGTCGCCGAGCAGTTGGAGATCCCGCTGGGCACAGCCAAGACGCGGATCCGCAGTGCATTGCTGCGGCTGCGGGACCTCTTGGGCGATTCGGTGTCGGAGATGCCCGGTATACCAGGGTCGATGGCCGGGGGTCTGGCCTAGCCTGCTGCTCGCGGCCTAGCCTGCGACGGCCCAGGTGGCCGAGCCCACCATCCAGAGCGCCGCAAACACGAGCCCCAGAGCGATCAGCCCGACGATCCGTAGTCCGCGGGTACCCGCTTCGCCAAAGGCCGGCTCGGTTGTGCCCGCCTGCGCCCCAGCCCGGCGCCAGAGCGAGCGCAGCGTGGGGACACCCGCGGGCGGGACCATCGCGCCCAGCCAAAGGCCGGTGACGAGGCCGCCGATGTGGGCCCAGTTGTCGATCCCGGACACGCTCAAGCCAAAGACGAGGTTGATCGCGATCAGCGGGACCAGCTGGCCCATCACTGAGCGGGAGGCTCCGTCCAGCACGGGCCGATGGATGTAGTGGGCGGCGACGAGCAGGCCGATGAGGCCAAAGATGGCGCCCGACGCCCCAACCCCAAACCGTTCCGCCGAGAAGGCGAACGTCCCGAGCGATCCGCCCAGGGCCGTGACCAGATAGGCGATGAGGAACAGGCGGGCACCATACAGCCGCTCCGCGATGGGTCCCACAATCCAGAGCAGGTACATGTTGAGCAGCAGGTGAAGCGGCGCGAGCGGGCTGGTGAATGGGGCGTGCACCAGGGTGACGGTCCACAGGCGCCACAGCTCGCCCGCGGCGATACCTGCCTTGTCAAGCGCAAGGATGTCGATCAGACCGCCGCTGGTCTTGCCCGCGCCGACACCAAGGTCCGCCAGCCCGGAGATCACCACGGTGATGCCGATGATGAGGGGCGTGACCACCTGCCCGCGGCCGGTGGACCCGCGCGCTTTGGCAAAGTACTTGGCGGCGCCGCGCTGATCGCCCAGGTCCTTGCTCAGCCAGCCGAGGCGGCTCTGGATCTCGGCCTTGTCCTGCGCCGGCGCCCGACGCTGGGCCTCGCGATACGCGGCATGGGCACCGGGAATGTCGCTTGCGCGGACCCGTGCGCTAGCGAGCTCGCGCCAGGCCGCGTACGTTGCGGGGGTCTCCGGGAGGCGCGTAACCTCGGTCCAGTACGCGATTGCGGCAGGCTCGTCGTCCAGCCGGTGGAGCGCCTGCCCAAACCCGAGCATCGCGGCGGCGGTGACAGCGGGATCGTCGAAGCCGATCACACGCTGGTAAAGCACTGCAGCTTCGCGATAGTCGGCCGTCGACATGAATGCTGCGGCCTGGTCGAGGGCTGCGAGGGCCGCGGCGCGCGTCAGCGGGCCGGACTGCGCCAGCAGCTCGGCTGGGCCCGGTATCGGGTTGGTCACATGGTCGAGAGTACCGGAGGTCCCGCCCGGCAGCCTTTGAATGCAGTTGTAGACTCGGGCGCATGTGCGGCAGGTTTGCGCAGGAGCGGCCCTCGTCGGAGCTGGCGGTCATCTTCGGGGCCGAGGATCTGGCCTCCTCCCAGAGCGCCCGGTTCAACATAGCGCCCACTACCGAGGCACTTGTCGTGGTGCAGCGCGAGGAGCAGCGAGCGGTTGTCCGGTACCGCTGGGGGCTCATCCCGCCCTGGTCGGACGATCCGCGGATCGCGTCGAAGACGTTCAACGCGCGGGCCGAGACCGTGGCCACCAGCCCCATGTTTCGCGACGCGTTCCGCAAGCGCCGCTGCCTGGTGCCCGTAGACGGGTTCTACGAGTGGCGCAAAGAGGGCACGAAGCGGCACCCTATGCGCATCCTGGACGCCTCTGGTGCACCCTTGGCATTGGCCGGGCTGTGGACCGGGCGGCAGGACCCTGAGTCGGGCGAATGGCGGCGGACGTTTAGCATCGTGACCACCCGGCCCAACGAGTTCATGACCTCCATCCATGATCGGATGCCGGTGATCGTCCCGCCCTCCGGATGGGCGGCATGGCTTGACGCAGGTGCGGATCCGGTCGAGGTGCGGGCGATGCTGGAGTCGTCCGAGGATGTGGCGCTCTCTGCGTACGAGGTCTCGGAGCTGGTGAACAACGTGCGCAACGAAGGGTCAGATCTGGTGCTGCCAGCCTGAGGTTCATCTCGCCGTGGCTCCCGCGGTTCGGCGCACCGCGGGAGGGCCCAACGGTTCCATCATGCGACGATCCGACCCTCCCGCGTTCCGTTTGACGCGCGGCATGGCCACTTCGGGTAACAGATGCGCCTCCAGGGGGCCCACACGTCGCGCTGCTGAACCGTTGGGCCGCGTGAGGGCGCGACGGACGCCGGGCTTCTACGCCCCTTCGGCGACGGGCTCCCATGCGGCGCCCGCGGAGGCAGCGGCGAAGGCCTCCTGGGGCGTTGCGCCAGCGTCGAGGGCGGCGGCGAAGGCGCCCACCAGCGCATCAAACGCGTCATCGCCGGAGGCGTCGTCGCTTGACTCGGGCACGGCGAGCACCGTTGCATCTGCAGGCAGCGACGCGTCAGACGCGCCCGCTCCGTTCACCAGCAGGACCAGTCGCAGACCCGCGAACTCGCCCCCCTCGACGGCCGCGGCCACAGCATCCGGCGCAACATCGTCGGTCACCACCAGGACACCGTCCGGATCGAGGTATCGCAGCGACAGCGTGACATCGGCTGCATCAAGCGGGATCCCGTTCGGACGAGCACGGGTGGCAACAAGATCGGCCAGCGGCGACACATCGTCAGCTTCGAGCGCTAGCGGCACGGCGATGGGCGTGCGCCGTTCAGGATCGCGGATCACGGCCGCATGGCCGACACCAGCCCGAGTGAGCGCAAACAGCAGGGCGTCGCCCTCAGCGTCCTCCCCCACCCTACCGGCCAGCTCCACTCGCGCACCGCGCCCGGCAGCCGCCAGTGCGACAGCACACGCGCGACCAGACGGGGCGGCCGGAGCAGCCGCACGCCAGAGCGGCGAACCAACTACAACGATCATGACCCGGAGCCTACACCCCGGCATGCAGGGCGGGCTACGGCGCAGCCGCGGCTTACGTGGATGGAGTCCCGTCAGGGCTCGGGATCGGCTCCTGCACCGGCGTGGGAGACGGCGTCGGGCTGGCCGTTGGCTGGGCCCTCTCGGTGGGATTGGGAGTGTCGCCAGGACCGCCAGAGCCACCGCCCTGATCGTGAGGATCGCTCTCGGTGGGGTGCGGCGTCTCCGTGGGTGCCGGCGACTGATCGCCGCCGTGGCTGGGGCCGCCGCTGCCGGCCGTGGGCTCAGGCGTCTTGCCGGGCGCCTCGGAAGGGCTGG
>JANYAA010000416.1 GCA_025355255.1 Chloroflexota bacterium
CGCGTATCCGCGCCGTGTTGCGGCGCGCGGCGCCCGCTCGTCACGACGTGATCGAGGCGGGGCCGGTGCGGATCGACATCGCGGCGCGGCATGTGGCGGTCGGCGGCCGGTTCGTCCAGCTCTCGGCGACGGAGTTTGATCTGCTCGTGGCGCTCGCCCGCGATCCCTTTCGCGTGTTCCCGAAGAAGGAGCTGCTACGGGGCGTCTGGGGCTACCCGGCCGGCATCGAGACGCGCACCATCGACTCGCATGCCTCGCGAGTTCGGCGCAAGCTCGCAGCGACCGGTGTGCCCGAGCCGCTCGTCGTCAACGAGTGGGGCATCGGCTATCGGTTGCGGCTGCCGGGGTGGGGCGAGGCTCGATGCTGAGCGCTCAGCCTGAATCCGGCGCTCGGCGCGGGCGGTGCATCCCGTCCGGCCTCGCCAGGCCGCTTCCTGCCAGGGTTCCGGCCTATCCGCCGGTGCGGACAGGCCTTCACCCCGGCGGTGCGCTCCGTACTCCGTCTGCCGCGGACGGGCAACCAGCCCGCCCGTACCAAGCGGAGCGCGTCCTGACGGCCCGGCCGGGCGCCCCGCGATCGCGCCGAGCGCCGGATTCAGGCTGAGCTCCGCGCACCGGCGGTCGCGGCCCGGGCCTGCGCTCAGCAGTAGAGTCAACGTATGACCGAGCCTGTCCCCGTCACCACCGGCCAGCAGCTCGGCCGCCGCTCCTGGGCCGAGCCGTGGAAGATCAAGATGGTCGAGCCGCTGTGGCTGTCCACGCGCCCCGAGCGCGAGCGCGCACTGGCCACCGCCGGCCACAACACCTTCCTGCTGCGCTCCGAGGAGGTCTACATCGACCTGCTCACCGACTCCGGCACGAATGCGATGAGCGACCGCCAGTGGGCCGGGATGATGCTCGGTGACGAGGCCTACGCCGGCAGCCGCAACTTCTACCACCTCGAAGAGAACATCCGGAAGTACTACGGCTACAAGCACATCGTGCCCACCCATCAGGGCCGCGGCGCGGAGCACCTCATCAGCCAGGTGATGATCAAGGCCGGGGACCACATTCCGGGCAACATGTACTTCACCACCACCCGCGAGCATCAGGAGATGGCGGGCGGGACCTTCCACGACGTGATCATCGACGAGGCCCACGACCCGCAGGCCATCCTGCCGTTCAAGGGCAACTTCGACCTCGACAAGCTCAAGGCCCTGATCGACCAGGTGGGTGCGGACGAGATCCCGTACGTCTCGCTGGCGGGCACCGTGAACATGGCGGGGGGCCAGCCGGTATCGATGGCCAATGTCCGGGCGATTCGGGAGCTGTGCGAGCCGCTGGGCATCAAGGTGATGCTGGACGCCACGCGCATGGTCGAGAACGCGCTCTTCATCCAAGAGCGCGAAGAAGGCTATGCCGACAAGTCCGTCGCCGAGATCCTGCTCGAGTTCTGCTCGTACACGGATGGCGCCTGGATGTCCGCCAAGAAGGACAACCTCGTCAACATCGGCGGCTGGCTGGCCGTCAACGACTGGGATGTCTTTGAGGAGCTGCGCAACCTCGTTGTGGTCTTCGAGGGGCTCCACACGTACGGCGGCCTCGCCGGACGCGACATGGAGGCCATCGCCATCGGCATCGAGGAGGCCGTCCAGGACGATCACGTTCGGTCCCGCGTTGGGCAGGTTCGGTATCTGGGCGAGCTGCTGACCGAGTGGGACATTCCCATGGTCCAGCCCATCGGCGGCCACGCGATCTTCCTTGACGCGAAGCGCTTCTACCCGCACCTCTCGCAAGACGTGTACCCGGGGCAGACGCTGGCGGCGTACCTGTATCTGGACTCCGGCATCCGCTCGATGGAGCGCGGCATCGTGTCCGCTGGGCGCGATCCGAGGACCGGCGACCACAAGCGCCCAAAGTTGGAATTGACCCGCCTCACGATCCCGCGGCGCGTGTACACGCAGGCGCACATGGACGTGGTGGCCGAGGCTGTGAAGGCCTGTTACGACGCGCGGGACGAGGCCCGGGGCCTGGAGATGGTCTACGAGCCCAAGTACCTGCGCTTCTTCCAGGCGCGCTTCAAGCCGCTCTGAACCTCGTGGTGCCCTGATGGTGTTGCGAACGGAACGGGTCGGGGAGGCGGGGGACGTTGTGCTCCTTGTCCTTGACCGGCCCGACGTCCGCAACGCGATCAACGACGAGCTTCTCGACGCGCTGCTCGCCGCGCTGGGTGCCGTTGCGGCTTCGGCTGCTGCGTCCGTCACGGATGTGCGAGCCGTGGTGCTGGCGGGGTCCGGTCTCGAGGCCTTCTCCGCAGGGATGGACCTGCGCGAGCGGGCCAGGTTTTCCGACGGGGAGCTGCGCGACCAGCACGTGCGGATCGCCTCGCTGATCCGCTTGGTCCACGAACTGCCGGTGCCGGTTATCGCTGCAGTTGAGGGGTTCGCCCTGGCCGGCGGCTTTGAGCTTGTGCTGGCGTGTGATCTGGTGGTCGCCTCGTCAGCTGCCTCGTTTGGGCTGCCGGAAGTCCGCGTGGGGATCATCCCGGGCGGCGGCGGGGCGCGGCTGCTCGCTTGGTCCGCAGGGGATGCTCGGGCTCGCGACCTCGTGCTCACAGGGCGTCGGCTGCCGGCTGAGGAGGCCGAGGCTTGGGGTCTGGTCACGCGCGTCGTGCGACCGGGCGAGGCGCTCGCGTGGGCGCTGGAATTGGCCGCGTCCGTGGCTGCGGGTGCGCCTTTGGCGGTGCGCGAGGCAAAGGCGGCGATCCTCAACGCGCGGCCGTCTCTGGCGTCGGGTGCTGCGGTGGAGGACGCGCTGTACGAGACGGTCTTGCGCTCCGAGGACCGGCGCGAGGGCTTCACCGCGTTTGCCGAGAAGCGACCGCCGCGGTTCCGCGGACGGTAGCCGGTCTAGCACGCAGGGGGCCCGAGAATCACGCCCGTCGCCGAGAGGCCGTAGCCCACGCATCTTCGCCGCCAAGGGTCATCCGCCCCGGCAGTGCCGTCACCCGGTCGGCCACTGGCTGAGCGGGGTCCAGCCACGGCCGGGCTGGTGCTGGCGACCCGGGTTCTCCGGGGACCGTGGCCCCCGGAGAACCGGATGGCCTGTGGCGGAGGAGGTGCCACAGGCCGCCAGGAGGACGGCGCCGGACCGACAGCTGACGCCAGGCCGGCAGCTGCCCGGTGTGCGCTACTTCTCGACTCCCGTCATCACCACGGTCCGCATGAAGGCGCGTTGGGCGAGGAAGAACACAACGACCGGGATGGCCATCGTCATAAGCGCGGCGGCCTGGATGAGCGATGGCTGCGTGACATACAGCGCGTTGTACTGCTGGATGGCGATTGGCAGGGTCTGCAGATCAGGCTTGCCGGACAGGTACAGGAGCGGCAGGAAGAAGTCGTTCCACGAGAAGAAGAAGTGGAACAACGTGACCGCCACAAGCGCCGGCACGGACATCGGCAAGATGACCGAGCGGAGTACCCGGAACGGGCTCGCCCCGTCGATCATCGCAGCCTCGTCGAGCTCTCGGGGGATTGCCAGGAAGTACTGGCGCAGGAGGAACACGTTGAAGGCGTTGGCGAAAAAGTGCGGGACGATCAGCGGCAGCCACGTGCCGTTCCAGCCCAGCTTCGTGAACACCGTGTACGTCGGGATGAGCGTGACCTGGAAGGGCAGGATGATCGTGGCGATGAGGATCACGAACATGATGTTCTTGCCCGGGAAGCGGAAGCGGGCGAAGCCGTAGGCGACGAGCGCCGAGGACAGCACGGCCCCGAGGGTGCTCAGGATCGCGACGGCCGCCGTGTTGAACAGCAGTCGCGGGAAGCTGAGCTGCGACCAGACGGTGGCGAAGTTCGACCACTTCGGGTCAAACGTCCACGACTGCTTCAGCGTTCGCCAGGCGCCCTGCCACACGATTGGCGTCTGATTCGGGTCCGCCGGATCCACGAAGGTGCTCTGCACACGACCCTTCGTGACCAGCATCAGGCTGCGATCAACCCCGTCGATCGGCACAACATAAATGTCGTACTCGGCGCCCTGAAAGGTGCCTGTCGCGGGGCTCGCCGGGTAGAAGGGCGCACCGGAGATCGTGCCCTGCCCCGCATCTTGGAGCGAGATGGTCAGCATCGACAGGAGCGGGAGCAGGAACCCGCTAAGGAGCATCACGGCGAGCAGCGTCACCGACGAGCGGACGAGGTACCGCCGCATGGTCCGGGCAACCGGGCCGCCGTCCCCGAACGAGGGGAGCCTCGTAGCCCTTGTCGCGGTCATGCCTCACCACCCGCGTAGTAGACCCGCTTCCGGGCGAAGGCGAACAGCACAATGGTCAGCATCAGGACGATCACGAAGAGCAGCCAGCCGATCGCCGAGGCGTAGCCCATGTGGTCGTTCACGAAGGCCTCGCGGAACAGGTCGAGGTTGATGAACAGGGTGGCGTTGTTGGGGTCGCCCCGGCCATTGGTCATCACGTACGCTTGGGTGAAGTATTGGAACGTCGTGATCATCGAGATCACGAGGTTGTAGAGCAGGATCGGCGACATCAGCGGGATGGTGATCCGCCGGAACATGCTCCACGGTCCGGCGCCGTCAATTCGCGCTGCCTCATACAGCTCGGATGGCACCGACTGCAGCCCTGCGATGTTGATCAGCATGAAGTTGCCGATGCCCCACAAGCCGATGAGCGTCAGGGCGGGGTAGACCCAGGTCGCGTTGTTGATCCAGTCCGGTCCCGCGATACCCACCATGCCGAGGATCTTGTTCAGCCAGCCCGTCTCGGGGTTGAGGAACCCCAGCCAGACAAGCGTGCTGGCCACGAGCGGGATCTGAATCGGCATGTAGAAGAAGGTCCGGAAGATGTTGCGGGCGAACAGCCGGGGGCTGTTCACGAGCAGGGCGATCCCCAGGCTGGCGATCATCGTGGTGGGGACGGCGATGAGCGCGAACCTGGCCGTGACGACGAGGCCCTGGATCACGAGCGGGTCGCCGGCCATCTGGATGTAGTTGTTCGCGCCGATGAACCGCATGGCCTCAGGGCGCACCAGGTTGAAGTCCGTAAAAGACAGGACGAGCGACGCGATCAGCGGCCCGATCGCGAACACCAGGAAGCCAATGACCCATGGAGCGATGAACACGAGTCCCCAGAACGCCTCGCGGCGGGACGGGGACATCCTGGAGCGAATGGGGAGGGTGGTCGTGGTCATGGCGTTCGAGCTGCGCAGCCTCATCTTTGAGTTTCAGCCCCCTCGGGCCGGAAGCTCGAGGGGGCTGATCTTGACGTTGCGGAGCCGCTGCTACTTGGTCGCCGCGTCGAAGATGCCTTGGAGGGTCACCTTGAGCTTTGCGAGCTCGGCGTCCATGTCGAGCCCCTGGGTTGTCCTGTAGGCGTTTCCGAAGGCCTGCATCGCGCTGCGGACCTTGGGGTAGTCGGGGACCCAAGACTGGTGGTTGGGGACGTCAGGGAAGGCGAGCATCGCCGTGACGACGTCCCAGTTGAGCTTCATGCCGGGGAAGCCCTTGTCGATCGAGGCGAACCACGCCGCCTGCTTTGACTTGTCGGCCGGCATGGCGCCGTACGCGGTCAGCAGATCGCCCGAGGCGACCATGGCCGTCAGGGCCTTGAACGTGGCGTCCGGGACCTTGGTGGTCTTGAGGATGCTGAACGTGTCGGCATGGAGCGGCGAGGTGATCTTGCCGTTAACGAGCGGGTTGATCGCGAAGCCGAACGTGAAGGGCTTCTTGCCGGCCGGCGGCGTGGAGCAGCAGGTGAACCAGGTGTGACCCTCGTCCATCGCGAGGTTCCCCGACCCGAACTCGCCACCCTTGCCAAGGAGATCGCTCGCGACCTGGTTGGCGGTGGGGATGAAGTGATCGGTCCAGACGCCCGCGTTCCACCACTTGGCGCCCTGCGTCATCCCGTCCGAGATTTGTGCCGTCTTGCCGTCTGACCCAACCAGCGCGCCGGTGCCGAACCAGGCCGTCTCGGCACGGAGGTTGTAGTTGTCCATGTATTGGGAGTCGAAGCCCCACTGGACCACGTTCTTCGGATCGAAGGCCGGGTTGGTGGCGTCCTTGCCCTTGTTGTCTACGGTGAGCTTCATGGCCAGGTCGCGGAGCGCGGCCAGATCCCACGGCTTGCCGTTGTAGAGGTCGCCAACCTTGGTCGGCGGCAGGGGCAGACCGGCCTCGGTGAACAGGTCCTTGTTGTAGAAGATCATGGACGGGTAGATCGCGAACGGCAGACCGACTGTCGCCCCGTTCTGGCCCAGCGAGTTGAAGAAGTCAACCAGCGTCGCATCAACGCCCGTGGACGTGTAGCTCGTCTTCGCGATCAGGGGCTTGAGGTCAAGCAGCTGATCGGCGAACAGGTTCAGGCCCTCGACGCCCACCGGCCCGATGATGTCGGGCGCGTTGCCGGCCGCGAGCTCCGTCTTGAGGATGCTTGCAGCCTGGGTGTTGTCGACCAGCTCCAGGGACAGGTAGACGTCCTTCTGGGAGTCGTTGTACGCCTTCTGGAAGGCGTACTCCGCGGTGATCTGCGAGGGCTGCGTGCCCGCGCCGAGGCCGATGAACCAGCGGACGACGGTGCCGCCGTTGGGGCCGGGCCCGGCCGGGATTGGGGCAGGCGTGACGATGAGCGGGGTAGCGGTCGGCGCCGTGGTCGGCGCCGTGCTTGGTGTCGTGGTCGCTTGGGTAGTCGCTTGTGCCTGGGTCGGGGCGGGTGTCGCCGACGATCCGCATGCGCCGACGACGATTGCCGCCGCCGCGAGCGCCGTTACGAGGCGCCTGGTCTTGGCCATTTCGGTTCTCTCCTCCGATGCTGTACCGATCGCCCACCGTCGACCTGACGGCGGCCCGGGCCACGTGCACGGCCGACATCGACCTGCGCTTGGCCAAGCTCGGCTCGCTGGGCGCCAGCCTCACCGCGGCCACGGCCGTGACGACCGCCCACCGCTCGGCCCAGCAGGCAAGCCTGACCGCCGCCACCACCGGGCTGACCCAGCTGAAGGCGAAGGTGGCGGCCGATGCCGACGCCCGCACGCTGAAGGCCGACTGCCAGAC
>JANYAA010000420.1 GCA_025355255.1 Chloroflexota bacterium
GGCAAGGCGAACACGCCGGAGTTTGGCAACCACTCCACGTGCGAACCCGAGAGCTCCGGGCCGTCGCGCAACCCGTGGGACGTCACGCGGACCACCGGCGGCTCATCCGGCGGCTCCGCGGCGGCCGTCGCGTCGGGCATGGTCCCCGCGGCGCACGGCAACGACGGCGCAGGGTCCCTCCGCATCCCGTCGTCCTGCTGCGGGCTTGTGGGCCTCAAGCCCACACGGGGGCGCAACTCGTGGGCGCCGGCTGGCGACGCGATGTCGGGGATCGCCGTGGAGCATGCGGTGACGCAGACGGTGCGCGACAGCGCGGCCATCCTGGATGCGACGTCCGGCCGCGTCCCGGGTGATCCGTACAGCGCGCCTGTGCCGTCGCGTCCGTTCCTGTCCGAAGTGGGCGCAGACCCTGGGCGCCTGCGCGTGGCGTGGACAGCAACACCCCCGTTTGCCACCCCTGCCGTTGACCCCGAGTGCGTCGCGGCCGCCCGCGCCACTGCCGAGCTGCTGGCTTCGCTTGGCCACAACGTAGACGAGGCCACCCCGACGTTCGAGGGCGAAGTGCTCATTGAGCCGCTGACCCGCGTCTGGGCCATCGCCAACCAGAGCTCGGTGCGCACCCTCGAGGCGGAGTTGGGGCGGCCCGTGCGCGATGAGGAGCTGGAGATCACCACCCGCGAGCTCTTGGAGTACGCCAGCAGGTTTGACGCCTCGGATCTGCTTGACGCGCTCGCCCAGCTGGCCACCGCCACGCGGGACATCGCCGCGTTCTTTGAGCGGTACGACATCTGGGTCACCCCGACGCTCGCCCAGCTGCCGCTGCCGCTGGGGATCCTCAACCAGAGCCAGGGCGGCGCCGTGGAGTGGTGGCGGTTTGACTGCGAGTTCAACCCCTGGAACCCCGTCGCCAACATCACGGGCCAGCCGGCGATCTCACTGCCCCTGGCCTGGTCGCGAAGCGGGCTGCCCATCGGCTCCCTCCTGACAGGGGGCTATGGCGCCGAGGCAAAGCTCTTCCGCGTGGCCGCCCAGCTGGAGGTCGCCCAGCCCTGGGCCGGCCGCCGCCCGCCTGTGCACGCGCTGCATCTCCGCTGAGTTCGATCCCACACGCCAGGAGCCCTGATGGCCAAGCCGTTCCGCCTCTACGTCTGCAGCGACATCCATGCATCCGAGCGGACGTGGCGCAAGTTCCTCAACGCGATGAAGGCCAACGTCTACAAGGTGGATGCGGCGGTGATCGCGGGCGATCTCACTGGCAAGGCGCTGATCGCCGTCGTTCGGGGCCGGGAGGGCGGCGAGGTCTGGACGGCCACGGTGATGGGCCAGCGGCGCGTTGCGCGCAACGAGGCAGAACTAGCGGAGCTTGAGCGCTACATCGCGGACCTCGGCTACTACGCGGTGGTGGTCACCGAGGAGGAGCGGGCCGCGATGGAGGCCGACCCGGCGCTTGTGACCCGCAAGTTCCGCGAGAAGATCAGCCACAGGCTCGAGGAGTGGATGGCGCTTGCCGCGGAGCGTCTCGACGGCTCGGGCGTGCCGGTCTATCTCATGCCCGGCAACGATGACGACTTCGAGATCGACCCGATCCTGGAGCGGTCGCCTTACTGCATCGACGTGAACGAGCGCGTGGTGGACCTGACGCCATGGCACCAGATGGTGAGCATGGGCTGGTCCTCGCCCACACCGTGGTCAACCCCGCGGGAGCTGTCCGAGGAGGAGTTCCTGGACCGGCTTTCGGTGCTCCTGCGCGGCGTCCGCGATCCCCGCAAGACCGTGATCATGACCCACGTCCCGCCGTTTGACTCCGGGCTGGACACGGCGCCGCTGTTGTCGCCTGATCTGCGCCCGACGGCCTCGGCTGGCGACCTGCTCCGCGGCCCCGTGGGGAGCAAGGGCGTCCGGGCGGTGATCGAGCAGTTCAAGCCGGTTCTCGGTGTGCACGGCCACATCCACGAGTCCGGCGGCGAGCGCAAAGTGGGCAGCACGCTCTGCGTCAACGCCGGCTCGGAGTCCTCCATGGGCGTCTTGCGCGGGTTTCTGGTGGACCTCTCCGAGAAGGGCGTCGAGCGCACGCTGCGCGTCGAGGGCTGACCGCTTCCGGAACGCCGACGCGAAGATCAGGGCTTGACGGAAGCCGGGGGCGACGGGTTGAGCGGATAGCTGGCCGCCGGCGAGGCGGACGGCGAGTTGAACAGGTACTGGAACTCGGGGCCGTTGTGGCAGATCCAGCAGTTGCCCTCACGGCCCTGCATGGCCACGGGAAGCGGCGCGTGCTTGTCCACCCCGTGGCAGGACGTGCAGCCGGCTCCCTTGGCGCCCATGTGCTCGGGCCGCATCGGGCCAACCGATGCGTCGGCTGTGGAGCCCGCCGAGGGCGATGCCTCGGGCCGCTGCTTGTGGCAGACCAGACAGTCGGTCTTGTGCAGGCTCGAGTGCCCCGGCGCCGTCTTCACGAGACCCGTGGGGTTGTGGCACGCCGTGCAGTCCGTGAAGCCCTTGAGCGGGTGGGCCATCATCGGGATCTCCTTGACGCCCACGCCGCCGCTCTGCGTGAAGTGGCACGCACCGCAGTCGGCGTCGGACGGCATCGGGATACCGATGGGCGACTTGACCACTGCGCCGCCTGGCGTGACCGTGGACGCCGGGGTCAGCGTGGCCGCGGGCCCCGGGCTCGCGGCCGTTGCGGCCCCGACGAGGTCGGGCACCGCGAAGATAGCGAGGTAACCGCCCACGAAGATGATGCCGACCAGCAGCGTCAGGACGGTGGTGGGGTAGGCGTAGCGCTTGAGCGCTCCGAGGATCACAGCTCGGCCCCCTCGGTGGCGGTGACTTCGGCCAGCCGCTTGAGCAGGTCCGCGTCGGCAGCGCCCGCGTC
>JANYAA010000428.1 GCA_025355255.1 Chloroflexota bacterium
TTGGCGAAGACGTTGAGGAACCTGACACCGCACAGGAAGAGCGCAACGCCGAGGCCGCTGTAGAAGAACGCGATCATGTCGTCCGGCATCACGTGCGAGAAGCGCAGGGCCATCCCGCCACCCATCATCACGAGCATCACGATCCACGACGGAAGGTTGAAGAAGTTCCAGAACGGCAGCCTCTCCGCAGGGTTCGCCCGGATCCGCCCGGTGTGCTTGTGGACAAGCTTTGAGAAGACCATGAAGTAAAACGCGAGGAAGATCACCACAGCGAGCGGAATAAGCACCAGTTCATGCGGAGCCAGGCCGAACTCGAGCGGCAAGCCGATCATCGTCACCATGCCGCCCGCGGCACACCACACGAGACCCGCGATGAGCATCAGCTGGTTCTTGGGAATGTGGACGGGGCTCACGCTCGGCAACTCCTGCTGGGATGGCCCGATTGTAGCCGCCCACCCCGGAGCGGGCTGGTTGCCAAACAGGTGTTTGAGGCCAAGACGGCGCGAGTCACAACGTGCTCGCGCGCTTCGCGGGTCCTTCGTCACTAGCGCAAACCCCCGGCTCCCGTGACGATGGCTGAACAGGCGCCATCGCCGGCGCTGTTGGTGCTCGAGGTCCCATGCTCAAATGGCTTGTCCGCGGCATCGCGTTGGTGCTTGCGGGCTTCCTGTTGATCCAGCTGGTCCCGTACGGGCGGGACCACACCAACCCGCCGGTTACGGGTGAGCCCGCGTGGGACTCGCCCGCGTCGCGGACACTGGCCGTTCGCGCCTGCTTCGACTGCCACAGCAACGAGACCACATACCCTTGGTACTCGAACGTTGCGCCGGTGTCCTGGCTCCTGCAGCGCCACGTCACCGAGGGCCGCCAGAAGCTCAACTTCTCCACATGGGCCACAGGCCGCCAGAAGGCCGAACACTTCGCGCGCCTCATCCAGAGCGGCGAGATGCCCGGCTGGGACTACGTGCTGACGCACCCCGAGGCGCGCCTGACCGATGCCGAGAATCAGCAGCTGATCGACGGGCTGACGAAGACACTCGGGTCTGGGGGCGGCTGAAAACGGATGGGCAGAAACTGGATCGCACAGGCACTGCGTCGGGGTAGATTATCGTCGCTGACCAAATCGCCGCCGGAGTCCCCCGTGGAGATCCCCCTTATCGCGTTCGCCGCGGACTGCATCGTCCGTGGTGTCATCGATCTCGGCGCCGATCGGCTGGCTGATCACCTCAACGCCGATGAGAGCGTGGAGATCCGGAACGCGGTCCTTGAGAGCCTCGACGACGGCCACGAGGTTGCCATGGCCCTGCTGGAGGTCCAGATCGCGGACCTGTTTGCGGTTGTGGCTGCGGGTCCGCGCGGGACGCCCGGCCGCCGCGTCCGTGACCGGAGTGATTTGGTCAACCTCCGAGTTGGACCCTACACGATCGTGGGCGATCTGCACTCGGCCCCCGGTGCTGGCCCGCTCATGGTCCATCGGCGGCGCGGCGCGTTCCTCGCCTTGACCGAAGCAAGGTTCCTAGGCCCCGAACGGGCGGCGGCTGGGGCGGAGTGGCCGAAAACCCTGCTCGTCAACTGGTCGCAGATTGCACAGGTGCTAGGAGCCGGCGGGGAAGTGGCAGGCATCGACCAGCTGCCCGATGTCCAAGGCGCCGATCGTCGCGGCGCGCGCGAGATCTTCGGCTAGCCAGCTCAGGCTCGCAGCAGCTCGGGCAGACCCATGGCGGTCAGCCACGCCGCAAGACGCTCAGGATCGTGGGCGCCCACCCGGCCAGCCTCTGCATCGAAGGCAGGCGAGAGGGCAGCCCCTCGCCGCAGCGTGGCGAGGTCGCGGCAGCGGTAGGCGTCAGCACGCCCCTCCAGCAGCCGTGTGCGCATGCTCGCCGACTCCACCTCGTCAATGCGCTCGTACAGCGCGTCCAAAGATCCAAAGCGGCGGATCAGCTCCGGGCCGGCCTCGGGGCCAATGCCCCGGACGCCGCCGTACCCGTCGGTGCTGTCGCCGATGAGCGCCTTCACGTCGGCCACCTGCGCTGGCGTCACGCGGTAGGCGCTGCGAGCCACGACATCGGCTGGCGCGAAACGGTCAACCCCGCCGCCCGGCTTTGGCCGCAGCACCGCCACACGCTCGGCTGCCATGCCCAGGAGGTCCTGGTCCGCGGTGAAGAGCAGAACCTCGTCAAACCCGGTGGCGACGGCAGCGTCGGCGATAGCCCCCATCGCATCGTCTGCCTCCCAGCCCTCGGCGCGATATCTGGCCCAGCCCATGCGCCCGGCTCCGATGTTGGCGTCGCGCAGCTGGGGCAGCAGGTCGTCGGGATCGGTCGCCTTGCGTGGCTTGTAGGCGGGATCGATGTCGCGACGGCGAGATCCGGTGGTGCTCTCGAATGCCAGCGCCACGTGCGTGGCCTGCTCCTCACGGATCCGGGTCAGGAGAAACCGCAAGAATGTGGCGACAAGGAACACGGGGCGCCCATCCGGGGCTGTCTGCGGCCGACCTCGCCCGGCGAAGTAGGCGCGATGGGCGATATTCGCGAAATCCACGACAAGCAGGCGGCGCACCCCTTGATGGTCGCATTGGTAGGCTGCAGGCGCCCTGACAATCTGTCACGCGGCATATATGCCCGTGCGGATCGCCGACATCAGCCCGCATCGGGGGTGCCGCTACAGTTTGAGCGACCGCTGAGCATCGCGGCAACCGTCAGAGGACGAGTACGTGGCACGCTCCATGTGGAAAGGCGCCATCCAGTTCGGCTTGGTGTCGATGCCGGTCAAGCTGTATACGGCCACCGAGTCCGATTACGCCATCCGCTTCAACATGCTCCACGAGGCGGACCTCGCGCGGATCCAGATGAAGGTCTGGTGCCCCAAGGACGAGGAGGTCATCTCCCGGGCGGACACCGTCAAGGGCTACGAGTACGCCCCGGACCAGTACGTGATCGTGACGGACGAGGACCTAGAGAGCGTTCCGCTCAAGACGGTGCGCTCCATCGAGATCGAGCAGTTCGCGCCGCGTGACGAGACGCGTCAGCGTGCGCTCTTCTCCAAGCAGGTCTACTACCTCGAGCCCGACAAGATCGGCCGCAAGGCCTTCTACCTGCTGCGCCAGGTCCTCCACGAGAAGGCCCTCACAGCAATCTGCAAGGTGGTGATCCGGGACAGGGAGGCGCTCGCGACGCTAGACCCATTCGAGAACACCATGGCGCTCACCACGCTCCACTGGCCCGATGAGATCCGCTCCACGGGCGAGTTCGACCTGCCCGCCGCGGACCTCGACTTCAAGGCCGCCGAGATCAAGATGGCCGAGCTGCTCGTTGCCTCGATGACGGAGCCGTTTGACCCTGCTGTCTACAAGGACGAGTACCGCGAGGCGCTGCTGGCGGTTATCGAGGCGAAGGTGGGCGGCGCCGAGATCGCGCACCCGGAGCCCGTCCCGGAGAGTACGAACCTGATCGACCTGATGAAGGTGCTCGAGGCCAGCGTCAAAGCGGCCGGCAAGAAGCGCGCAGCGTCCTCGCCCGCGCCTGCCCCCGTTGGCAGCACTAGAAGCAAACGAGCCTCCACGCCAAGCGCACGCCCAGCGGCGAGACGGGTTGTCTCGAAGAAGGCCGCGGCCAAGGCCGAGAAGGCGCTGGCCGTGCGCCGCAAGTCCGCGTGACTACCGCCGGGAGCCTCTCACTCGGCCTGAACCTGCCGTACGCCGAGGGCTCGATGGATGGCGCGACGCCGCGCTGGAGCGACGTTCGCGCGATGGCCCAAGCGGCCGAGGATGTTGGGTTTGACGCCGTGTGGCTCTCCGACCACGTGGGGTTTGGGGACCCCAACGGGTCCTGGAGCGGCGCATGGGAATGCTGGACGCTCTTAGCGGCCATCGCGGCCTCCACGACGCGTCTGCGCCTCGGGACGTACGTGCTGGCGATGCCGTACCGGAACCCCGCGCTGCTCGCGAAGATGGCTGAGACGCTCGACGAGGTGTCGGGTGGGCGCGTCATCCTCGGGGTCGGTGCAGGGTGGAACCGGCCCGAGTTCGACGCCTTTGGCTTTCCTTGGGACCATCGCTTCGACCGGTTTGAGGAGGGGCTGCGCATTGTGACGGCGATGCTTCGCCAGGGGCGCGCCGACGTCCCCGGCGTCCTTGAGCGCGCGGCGGGCGCCATGGTCACGCCGCGTGGACCGCGGCCGGAAGGGCTGCCGGTCATGGTTGGCGCCGCTGGGCCGCGCATGCTTCGCCTGACGGCGGAGCTGGCCGACGAGTGGAACGCAGGGATGCGCACGCCCGAGGCGCTGCGGGAGATGACGCTGGCGCTCGATGCCGCCCTGGCTGCGGCCGGGCGGGAGCCCAATTCGATTGGTCGGTCGGCGGAGGCGATGGTGGTCATCGGCGAGGCGGCGCTTGCCGACGACGATCCCGACCAGCGCGGCTCGTGGGACGCGCCCATTCGCGGCACGTCGACACAGATCGCCGCCGGCCTCCGCCGCTACGCGGCGCTTGGCATGAACCACGTCCAGGTGCAGCTGCGCCCGAACCGGCTCGAAAGCGTCCAGGCCATGCGCAGCGTGATCGAGGAGTTCCGCGCCGCGGCCAATGGCTGACCGGACCACGCCCCCACTCGACGAGTACAGCCGCAAGCGCAACTTCGGCAAGACGCCTGAACCTGCGCCGGGACCTGTTGTTGCGGCGCCACCCGTCGGCGGTCGGAGGTTCGTGGTCCAGCGGCATCGCGCGACGCGGCTGCACTACGACTTCCGGCTGGAGATCGATGGTGTGCTCGTGTCGTGGGCCGTCCCGAAGGGCCCCACGCTCGATCCCAGCGTTCGCCGGATGGCCATCCACGTGGAGGATCACCCGCTCGACTACTTCGACTTCGAGGGGCTGATCCCTGCCGGCGAATACGGCGCGGGCGACGTGATCGTCTGGGACTGGGGCACGTGGGAGCCCGAGGCGGAAACGCCCGACCCGGTCGCCGCCGTGGCGAACGGCGAGCTCAAGTTCCGGCTCCACGGCAAGAAGCTCTCCGGGCGGTTCACCATCGTCCGCACAATTGGCGAGCGCGAGCAGTGGCTGCTCATCCACAAGCGTGACGAGACCGCCGTGGCCGGGTGGAATGCCGAGGACCACCCGCAGAGCGTCAAGGCGAACGTGCCCGCGATTGACCTTTCTGGTGCGCGCGAGATGCCGATGCCGAGCTATATCGAGCCCATGAAGGCCACGCTGGCAAGCCGTCCGTTCCGGGACGAGGACTGGCTGTTCGAGGTCAAGTGGGACGGCTACCGGGTGGAGGCCGTGGTTCGCGACGGCCTGGTGCGCCTGATCACCCGAAACGGCAAGGACGCCGAGGTCTACTTCCCGGGCTTCCTGACGCCCGCTGCCTGGATCGACGCGCGTGAGGCGATCGTGGACGGCGAGGTCGTAGCGCTCGATGACGACGGCCGGCCGGACTTCTCGCTCCTCCAGGAGCGGATCAGCGCCGGCAAGTCAGGCGGAGCCCTGAAACTCGTCTACCAAGTGTTCGACCTGCTGTACCTCGACGGGCAGTCGCTCCTCGACGTGCCGCTGGAGCAGCGAAAGCGGCTGCTCGAGCGCGTGCTGCGGCCGGCGGCACACGTGAGCTATGCGCGCCACGTGGAGACGGAGGGGATCGCGTTCTTCGACGCCGGAAAGGCACAGGGCCTAGAGGGAATGGTGGCCAAGATGCGCCGCTCGCGCTACGAGCCAGGGCGACGATCGCCCGCGTGGCTCAAGATCAAGGTACGCCCGGAGCAAGAGCTGGTGGTTGGCGGATGGACCCCGGGGAAGGGGAGTGCCAAGGGGCTGGGCGCCATTTTGGTGGGTGTCTACGAGGACGGCAGGCTGCGGTTCTGCGGGAGGGTTGGGTCGGGCTTT
>JANYAA010000173.1 GCA_025355255.1 Chloroflexota bacterium
CGTCCGGACCAAGCCCGACACGAGGAACGTCAGCGCCGTGACGATGTGGATCAGGCGAACGGTTGTCATCACGTGGCCGCCGGGCGGGATGAGGACCGGGTCAGCGATGTAGGCGCCCGTCAGGCTCAGCAGAACGATGCAGCCGGCGGTGACCCAGTGGGTGATGCGGACCGGCACCTGCCAGATGTACAGCCGCACACGCTCGTTGGGGTTCTCGATCTCGTGGGCGTGTCCCTCGACGGGCGCGGGCGCGGCAGCCGGTGCCGGCGTGTCAATCGTGGTCATCGGGTGCTCTCCGTGGGCCGGAACACGTGGGAGGCGCAGCCGCCGCACGGGGCGAACGAATGGATAACCCGGAGGGCCTCAAGGGGCCGGGCCGGGTCGGCGAGTGCAACACCCACCAGCGCCGCCTCGATGGGTCCGCGACCGCCGCTGTCGTCCCGCGGCGAAGCGTTCCACGTGGAGCCGTCCACCACCTGGTAGGAGGTGATCAGGCCATCCCGGATGCCCACCCAGTGGCCCACGGTTCCCCGCGGCCCCTCGCCAAGGCTGTAGCCGTCAGTCTCGGCCTTCCAACTCGACGGGTCCCACCAGGTGACATCGGCAATGGCGAGGTCGCCCGCCGCAAGGTTGGTGCGCAGATCGGCAAGCCACGTGGCTGCCTGGTGCGACACGACGTCGGCCTCGACGGCTCGCGCCAACGTGCGCCCAAGCACGCCGGGCAGGTGCTCCATGGTGAGGCCCAGATCCGTGAGCAGTGCGCCCAGCGAAGCTGCGATCTCCTGACGGCCATCGGCGGTCGCCACAAGGACACGCGCCAGAGCGCCCGTCTCCATCGGCAGGCCGTCGTAGCGCGGCGCCTTGATCCAGGTGTACTTGGCCGCGCCCTCGAGCGTGGTCAGCGGGAGCGAGAGGTTGGCTGGCCAGACCGGAGTTGCGCCCCCGGTGGCCGGCCCGTCAAGCGCCGCATCGCCGTTGGGGTTGGCGTACCAGGCGTGGACCGTGGTCTCCCCGATGGCCTTCGCGTCCACTGGCTGGGGGCTCAGGAGCCTGCCCGCCTGGAGGCGGCCCGCCGGCAGGAACCGCGCGGCGCCTTCGCCCGTGTCCACGGGGAACTCCCCGCCGGACAGGTAGGCGCCAATTCCTGCGCCGATTGCCGCCCAGTCACCGTAGACCTTGGCGAGGACCCGCACATCGGGCAGGTAGACCTGGTCGATGAACGAGCGGGTGGCGGCGAGGATGCCCTCGACCAGCAGCAGACCCTCGGTGCTCAGCGCGTCCGGCGCATTGCGGTCTGGAACCTTGGGGTGGTCGCGGCCGGTCTGGCCCTTGGGACCGCCCCACGGCGCGGCAACCGCCATCCCGCCCACGAGGTAGGTCTGCGGGTGCGGGTCCTTGCCGCCCATCAGGGCGTGGATGCGCATAAGGTTGCGCTGCCAGTCGAGCGCCTCAAAGTGGTGCGCCGCCAGCAGCAGGTTCTGCTCGGGCGACAGGCGGTAGGCGGGATGGCCCCACCAGCCGCGGCCCATGGCGCCGGGCGCGCCGTCCGCCGTGACCACGGCCAGTCGGTCGCGGACCGCCTTGAAGGCCTCCGGCGTGGAGCCTGCGCGGTCCGATTGCAGCTTGGCGAGCTGCGCGGTGGCATTCGCGTCTGCGCCCGCAGCTGCCTTGAGATCCACCCAGTTGGGACCTTCGGTCTGGTAGAAGCCCAGCACATGGTCTCGGACCATGAGGGTCCCGCCGAGGAGGTTGCGGATCAGCCGTGCGTTGGCCGGGATGGTCACCCCAAGGGAGGCCTCCACGGCCCGCACCGAGGCCAGCGCGTGGACACCCGAGCACGTGCCACAAATCCGGTCTGCGAGCAGCCATGCGTCGCGCGCGTCGCGCCCCTTGAGGGTGGCTTCCAGACCGCGGAACATGGTCCCGGAGACCCACGCCTCGCTGATGGCGCCACCCGCCACGTCAAGTTCCACACGGAGGCCACTGCCGGCCCGCGTGACGGGATCAATCACCGTCCTGACCATCTCAGCGCTCCCCTGTCCCGGCGGCCGCGGTCTCGGTCCCGGCCGCAGCTTCGGGTTCGGCAGTTGGAGGTGTCTCGGTTGCGGATGCCGCCTCGGCGGCCGCCTTCGCCTTCGCGCGCCGGTCCTGCGCCTTGTACCGCTTGAACCTGATCGTCATGCCCACGCCGTGTGCGACAGCGACCCCGCCGATTCCGGCCACCATCGCGCCGCCCACAAGGTCCGTGGTGAGGTTGGGCAGAAACGGGAGCGGTGACGGGAGCCGTCGGTAGGCCGGACCCATCGCGCCCCAGAACGAAGGCGAGTGGCAGCCGATGCAGCCGACGCCGGAGCTCACGTTCCAGCTGATCTTCTCGCCATAGCGGACATCGGGGCAGTTGGCCATGGTCTCCGGCCCCTTGCAGCCGAGCTTGTAGAGGCACCAGCCCCTTTGGGCACCCTGGTCGCCCCACTCCAGCGCGAACTCGCCAAATTCGAAATGCGGCCGGCGCTCGCACTGGTTGTGGATGAGGTTCCCGTAGAAGGCCAGTGGACGGTGCGCCAGATCTGTGGGCATCGTCTCCTTGGCCACAAGCTGGTGGACGATGACGGCCGCGAGGTTGGACGGGTTGGCCGGGCAGCCCGGCAGGGCGATGAAGTTGCCGCCGGTGAGCACCTTGCCGATGCCGCCGGCCTCCGTGATGCCGCCCGGGGCCGCTGGGGCACCGCCGTCCACCGCGCAGGACCCAACCGCGAGCGTAAGGAGGGCGCCCGTTGCGACTTCACGCGCCACGTCCACCGCGGGCCGGCCGCCGATCAGGCAGTAAGCGCCGGCGGCTCCCGTGGGGAACGATCCTTCAAGCACGGCGTAGTAGCCATTGGGATATCGGCTGGCGAGACCGGCCAGCGGCGAGGCGGCATCGGCACCGGCAACCGCCAGCAGTTCCTCGTGGTAGTCCAGCGACAGCACCTCGAGCAGCAGGTTGGCAGCGGTGGGATTCGCCGCGCGCAGGAGCGCCTCGGTGTTCCCGCCGCACGCCTGGCCGCGGATCCAAATCACCGGAACGCGCGGGGCAGCCTCGAGCGCCTTCGCGATGCGGGGTCCGTACGCCGCCGGCAGCGACAGCGCAGCCGCCATTGCCGCCGAAAACCGGAGGAAGGTGCGCCGGGTCATCCCCCGCCGCACCATGGCGGCGTACACCCCGTCCTCGCGCATTGCTACCTCAATCCCGGGTACACCACCGGCCGTGGGCTGATCCCACAGCAGCAGCCGTGCTCCATGGGGACGCCGGTACCGATCATCGGCGACGAGGGTGCCTGCGCCACGTACCACAGGTCGCGCTCCCGGAGGGCCACGGGCACGCGGATGCGGGACGTTCGGCCGGGGGCATGCCTGTCCGACGGCACGGCGCGGCCCCGGCCGGGAGCCTCCGCGTGCCACGGCGCCGCGCACGGGGTTCGGTCACCGCGCGACCGAACCAGCGCACGGCGCGGCACCTCCGTCACGGGGTGACAGAGCAGCCTCGGCCCGCCCGCCAACTCGCCGCCCGGCGGGCCAACGAAAAATCCCTCCGGCTGACCAGAGGGACTTGCGGTTTCGGCAACGTGTGGTGAGCGAGCAGGGATTCGAACCCTGAACCTAGTGATTAAGAGTCACTTGCTCTACCGTTGAGCTACTCGCCCGGACCGGCCGGAAGAATAGCGCATGTTTCACGCACGGTGCGGCCCTTCGGTTTAGCGAACCCGGAGATCCGCGCTGGAAGAGGCGGCCGTGCAGCCGCTCTCGTCCGTGAACGTGATGCTGAGCTTGCGGGTGGCCGCGGTGCCCGGCGACTTGATTGCCACCGTGGCATCGCCACCGTGGCAATGCCCCTGGCGCTGGTGGCGCGACGCGCTGTGACCCCGTTGCGCGTCGGCAACCGGCAGCGCGCGGGGGTCCGTCTGTGGGCCGGGCGTCAGCTTGGCTGGTTGTCGATCTGGGCGCGCTGCAGCTTGCCCGAAAAGTCGATGTAGATGGACTTCCACTCGGTGAACGTGTCCAGCGCCACGTGGCCGGCCTCTCGATGGCCATTGCCGGTGTCCTTCCAGCCGCCAAACGGCAGGTGCGTCTCGGCGCCTGTGGTGCCCGCGTTGACATACACGATGCCCGTCTCGAAGTCGCGCATGGCGCGGAAGGCTGTGTTCACGTCGCGGGTGAAGATCGAGGCGGAGAGGCCGTAGTGCGTGCCGTTGGCAGCCGCCATCGCCTCGTCGTAACCGTCAACGGGGATGACCGAGAGGACGGGGCCGAAAATCTCTTCCTGGGCGATGATCGCCATGGGCTTGACGCCGGCGAAGATCGTGGGCAAATAGAAGTGACCGTTGTCGAGCACCCCCCCGGTGGCCCGCTCCCCGCCCACAACCAGCTCGCCCTCGCGCTTGCCGATGGCGACGTAGCGGTCCACCTTGTCCACGGCGGCAGCGTTGACGAGCGGGCCTACGTCAACCGTCTCGTCCAAACCCGAGCCGAGACGCAGCTTCTTCGTGCGGGCTGCAAGGCGGCCAACCAACTCATCGTGGACGTGCCGGTCCACGATGACGCGCGAGCAGGCGGTGCAGCGCTGGCCGGTGGTGCCGAAGGCGGACCAGAGGATCCCGTCCACGGCTAGATCCAGATCCGCGTCACGCAGGACCACGACGGCGTTCTTCCCGCCAAGCTCCAGGCTCAAGCGCTTGAGTCGGCGCCCGACACGCTCGGCGATAGATCGGCCGGTGTGGGACGAACCCGTAAACGAGATCACGCGCACATCGGGGTTCTCCACGATGGCGTCGCCCACCTCGGCGCCGGTGCCGGTCACAAGGTTGATGACCCCGGCCGGGAAGCCCGCTTCCCCCATCAGTTCGAGAAGCAGCGTGGCGCAGTGCGGCGCGTCCGACGACGGCTTGAAGACGATCGTGTTGCCGCCCACCAGCGCCGGCATCATCTTCCAGCAGGGAATGGCCATGGGGAAGTTCCAGGGCGTGATGATCCCGGCGATCCCGACGGGCTGGCGGATGCTCATCGCCCACTTGTCGGGCAGCTCGGACGGCACCGTGTCGCCGAACATGCGGCGACCCTCGCCGGCCATGAGGAAGGCGATGTCGATCCCCTCCTGGACGTCGCCGCGGGCCTCGGCCAGCACCTTGCCCATCTCGCGGGTCATGGCGTGGGCAAGGCGCTCCTTGTGCTCCGCCATCAGCGCGCCAAAGCGGTAAAGCAGCTCGCCGCGCTTGGGCGCCGGCGTTGCGCGCCAGGCCGGCAGGGCGTCTCCGGCGGCCGCCACGGCCATCGCCACGTCGGCCGCGGTGCCCGCCTGGAAGCGGCCCACGACGTCCGACGTGTCGGCGGGGTTGACGCTGTCAAACGTGGCGCCGCTGACGGAGTGGGTCCAGTGGCCGGCGATGAAGTGGCGGTTGACGGCGGGCTCGGTCATCAGGGACGGTCTCCGGCGTGTGAGGAGTGCGGAATGGGGCTAGACGCGCTCGAGGGCCATCGCCACAGAGCCGCCGCCGCCGAGGCAGAGCGTGGCGAGGCCGTAGCGGCCCTGACGCCGGACCAGCTCGTGGATCAGCGTGGCAACGATGCGCGCACCGGACGCGCCGATGGGATGGCCCAGGGCGATGGCGCCACCGTTCACGTTGACCTTGGCCCAGTCCAGACCCAGTTCGCGGCCGTCGGCGAGGACCTGCGCAGCGAACGCCTCGTTGACCTCCACCAGGTCATAGTCCGCAGGCGCCAGACCCGTCTTGGCCTCCAGCGCGCGGACGCCGGCAATGGGCGCCAAGAACAGCCACTTGGGCGTGGTCTCCGCCTGTGCATAGCCGACGATGCGGGCGAGGGGCTTGAGGCCGTACCGCTCCACGGCACGCTCGGACACGACGACCGTGGCCGCGCCGCCGTCCGTGATGCCCGGGGCGTTGCCGGCGGTGACGGTCCCCACGGTTGCGGACCCCCGATCCTCGCCGTCGGGCAGCGGAAACACGGGCGACAGCCGCGCCAGCGCCTCGGCCGTAGAGTCCCGCCGCGGACCCTCGTCAAGCGACACCACCGTCTCGCGGCCTTTGGCGTCGCGGATGGTTACCGGGGCCATCTCGGCGTCAAAGCGCCCGGCATCCTGCGCGGCCACTGCACGCCGGTGGCTCTCGAGGGCGAAGGCGTCCTGGTCCGCGCGGCTCACCCCGGCGCGTATGGCCGTCCGCTCCGCGTGGGTGCCCATGTGGCAGTCGTCGATGGCGCACCACAGGCCGTCCATCACAGCGGCATCGTCAAGTGTGCCGGCGCCAAGGCGGTAGCCGAAGCGCGCCTTCCGCAGCAGGAACGGAGCCTGGTTCATGGACTCCATGCCGCCCGCGACATAGATGTCGCCATCGCCTGCGCGCATGCCGGCCGCAGCAAACATGATCGCCTTGAGGCCCGAACCGCAGACGCGGTTGATGGTCGTGGCCGGGACGGTCTCCGCGAGGCCCGCCAGAAGCGTCGCCTGGCGCGCGGGAGCCTGACCGGCGCCCGCCTGAAGCACCTGGCCCATGATCACTTCGGCTACCTCGGCCTCCGCTGGCAGGCCAGAGCGGGCCATCGCCGCGCGGATTGCCGTGGCGCCCAGCTCCACCGCGGGAACCCCGGCGAGGGCGCCGCCAAACTTGCCGATGGGCGTACGGGCAGCTGCAACGATATACGCCTGTCCGTTCGGGTTTGCGTGGTGGTCCATCGTTCGACTGTACACCGCGGCATGGTGCGGAAACTGCCCGTGGTTCGATACCCTAGACCTGAGCCTCGACGAGGAACTGTTGCCGCATGCCTCCCGCACCCACGCCGTCCGCTGCAACCGCCCTGCACAATGCACTGGGCCTGCTGGGCCTGCCCGCGGTGGCCGTCGGCCCTGACTGGCTTGTCATCGACGCGAACGGCGCCGCGGCAGCGAAGCTGTCGGTCGCTCTGCCCGCCGCTTCCGTGGGCTCCCGGCCCGCGTGATCACCCGTGGCGGCCACCACGCCCGGCAGGCGAGCGGCGGCGAGGAGGCGCTCAAACTGCTGGAGGCGGAACCCGTGGATCTGGTCATATCAGACCAGCGCATGGCCGACATGACGGGGGTTGACCTCTACCATGCGGCCGTGGCTTGCCGACCGGAGCTCGCGACGCGATTCGTGCTCATGTCAGGCGACGCTGGGACGCCGGAGCTGGTGGAGTTTGCAGCCGCAACAGGGCTTGGGGTGATCGAGAAGCCGTTCAACCTGGACGTGGTGAGGACAACGCTGGAGCGGCTCTCCAAGCGCTGATCGCGGCGCTGGCCGGGGTATCAGCGCGGGTATGAGTGGAACCCGCGCCCGGTCTTCTGTCCCAGGTGTCCGGCCGCCACGAGGTCCAGGAGCACCTGCGGCGGCGAGAACTGGGGGCCGCCAATCCCCTCCTCCAGCACGCGCATGATGCCGAGGCACACGTCAAGGCCGATGAAGTCCGCAAGCTCCAGCGGACCCATCGGGTGGTTGAGCCCCACCTTTGCACCCGTGTCGATGTCGGCCGCCGTTCCGACGCCCTGCTCGTAGGCGTGCATCGCCTCCGTCAGGAATGGCATGAGGATCCGGTTGACGATGAACCCGGGCCGGTCCGCACTCACGATGACCTGCTTGCCCAAACGCACGGAGAGCTCGCGGATGACGGCCTCGGTGGCGTCGTCCGTGGCCGAGCCCCGGATCAGCTCCACCAGGGGCATCACCGGGACCGGGCTGAAGAAGTGCATGCCGACGAAGCGGGCGCGGCGCGCCTGGGTCGTGGCGGCAGCGAGGCGGTCGATGGAGATTGACGAGGTGTTGGAGGCAAAGATCGCCGACGCTTGGGCAACCGAGTCGATGGACGCCCAGAGTGCGGTCTTGACCGCCTCATCCTCAAAGACCGCCTCGATCACCAGGTCCGCATCGGCGGCAGCAGCGACATCTGACACCGGCGTGATCCGGGCCAGCACGGCATCGCTGGCCGCGGCGTCCAGCTTGCCCTTGGCCACGGCCCGGGCGAGGTTGCCGGCGATCCGGTCACGCCCCGCGGCTGCTCGGGCCATGTCGGGCTCATAGAGGGACACCCGAGTACCCACCGCGGCGTGCACCTGCGCGATGCCGTGACCCATCAGACCGGCGCCCGCGACAAACACGTGGCTGATGCTCATGACGCCTCCTGGGGCAGCTCGTGGCGGGCAAGCAGGGCAAGCAGGGCATCGGCCGCGGCGTACGGATCGGTTTCGTGGCGAGCGACGGCATCAAGGGCATCGGCTGTGGCGCCGGCGAGCACGGGGCCGGCAAGGCGATCCCAGAGGCGCTCCACCAGCACGGCCCGCACCTGCGCCGCAGCGCGCGCACGTCGGGCAGCGGGCGCATCGACCTGTGCAGCGGCGGCGCGGTGACGGTCCAGCGCCGCAAGCAACTCCGGGACGCCCTCGCCAGTGACTGCCGTGGCCACGAGGATCTCCGGACGCTTGGAACGGCTGTGCTCGTCAGTGAACGAGAGCATGGCGCGCAGCTGGGCGGCTGTTCGCTGGGCACCAGGGCGGTCGCCCTTGTTCACAACCACGATGTCGGCCACCTCGAGGAGGCCCGCCTTGATCGCCTG
>JANYAA010000457.1 GCA_025355255.1 Chloroflexota bacterium
CGCCGGGAGCTACCCGCACCGTCAACGTGGTGATTGGCCTGCTGACCGCCGAGTTCGCGGAGATCAAGAGCGGCCTTGCTGCCGGCACCGAGGTTGTGACCGGCACGGTGTCCGCCAAGGACCTCGTGCAGACCTTTCCCACCGGCCCGGGCGGCGCCACCGCGGCCCCCACCGCCAAGCCGTAACGCTGTGACGCCTCCTCGCGCCGACCCCGACAGGAGCATCGGGCTGATGTGGCTGGAGCTGTTTCCACTGGCGCTCTCCCGGCTGGCGGCCGCGCGACTGCGGGCGCTGCTCACGATGCTGGGCGTGATCATCGGCGTGGGCGCAATCGTGGCGCTGGTGTCCGTGGCGCAGGGCGCCACATCCGGGATCACCAGCCTGATCGAGGGCCTGGGCACCAACCTCATCAGCATCAGCCCCGGCGCCAACCGGTTTGGCTTTGTCCGGGGCGCCGCCGGCAGCGCCAACACGCTGACCCTGGCCGATACCGACGCGGTTGCCGCGCTGGAGGGCGTGGACCAGGTTGCGCCGACGGTGGGCACCGTTGCGGTGGTGGTGTCGGGCAGCCACAACACCACCACGTCCATCTCCGGCGTCACGCCCGCGTTCCAGAAGGTGCGCGCCTATGACATCTGGCGCGGCTCGTTCATCAGCGAGGCGGAGGATCGCGCCGGTCTCCGCGTGGCCGTGGTCGGCTCCGCCACCGCCGACGCGCTCAAGCTTGACCTCAACGCCGTCGGCTCGCAGATCCTCGTGGGCGGCGTCCCGTTCCGCGTGGTTGGGGTGCTGCAGCCCAAGGGCATCCTCGACGACCAGGTGATGATCCCGCTCTCGGCCATGCGCAACTACTTCGTGGCGGGCGACTACGTCCAGTCCATCTCGGTCAGCGCGCTCCACCCGGACACCATCCCCCTGACCAAGGTGCGGATCTCCAACCTCTTGCGCGCCCGCCACGGGATCGCCACCGGGGTCGAGAGCGACTTCACCGTCGTGGACCAGGCGCAGCTGCTCTCCGCCTTCGGCACGATCACGGGCTTCCTCTCGCTGCTGCTGGCGGGGATCGCGTCAATCTCGCTCCTCGTGGGCGGGATCGGGATCATGAACATCATGCTGGTCTCGGTCCGCGAGCGGACGCGCGAGATCGGCATCCGCAAGGCCGTGGGCGCCCGGGAGCGCGACATCCTGCTCCAGTTCCTCATCGAGGCGCTGGTGCTCTCGCTGGCGGGTGGCCTCTTCGGCATCGTGTTTGGAGTTGGAGCGTCGGCCGCCATCGGGGCCATCGCCGGCTGGGGTCTCCACGTGAGCACCCAGACCGTGGTGCTGGCCGTGGTGTTCTCAATTGCCATCGGCGTGGTGTTTGGTGTCTGGCCAGCCCGCCAGGCTGCCAAACTGGACCCCATCGAGGCGCTGCGATACCAATAGGGGATCAGCGCCCGTCGCAGTACAGGCTTAACTGGAGGCAGCACACATGCTTCGCGTCGCACTGTTTGGGGCCGGCCGCATTGGCCAGGTCCACGCCCGATCCATCGTCGAGAGCGGCGAGGCCGAGCTCGCCTGGGTCTGCGACCCGATTGAGGAGGCCGCGAGCACCCTCGCCGGCAAGTACGGCGCCAAGTGGAGCCCGGCCCCGGGGGACGCCATCGACGACAAGAGCGTTGACGCCGTCCTGATCGCCTCCGCCACGTCTACCCACACCGACCTCATGCGCGATGCCGTGCTGGCCGGCAAGAAGGTGCTGTGCGAGAAGCCGATCGATCTGGACATGGCCAAGATCGACGCGACGTGGGAGGCCATCAAGGGCTCGGCGCCGTTCGTCATGCTCGGGTTCAACCGCCGCTTTGACCCCTCCTTCCGCGAGGTCAACGCGCGCGTCAAGGCCGGCGACATCGGCAGGCTGCGCGCGCTCCGCGTCACCTCGCGCGACCCGCAGGGCCCGCCTGCCGCGTACCTTGCCGTCTCGGGCGGCATGTTCCGCGACATGACCATCCACGACTTCGACATGGCCCGCTACTTCCTGGGCCAGGTCACCGAGGTCAGCGCCGTCGCGTCGCACAACAACGATCCCGTGTTCATGGGCGCCAACGATCACGCCCAAGCGATGCTCACGCTCAAGAGCGCCGATGGCGTCCTGTGCACCATCGTCAACAGCCGCACCTGTGCCTACGGGTATGACCAGCGTCTCGAGGCGTTTGGCGACCTGGGCTCGCTTGAGGCCGGCAACATGACGGCCACCACGGTGCGCGCCTCCAACGCCAAGGAGACCGAGGCCGCCGGCCCCGTGCTCAACTTCTTCCTTCAGCGGTACATGCCGGCCTACAAGGCCGAGTTCGCCGAGTTCGTCGCGGCCATCAAGGAGGACCGCGAGCCGGTGGTGGGCTTTGCCGACGGTCGCGCGGCGCTGGTGCTGGCCGAGGCTGCGATCGAGTCCGTCGCAACGGGCAAGGTGGTCACGGTCACGCGCGGCTGACGCCGGCGACCCGCCCCTGCCGGTTGGGGCGCCCACTGCGCCCTGATGCACCCCTGACTCAGGCCGCCCCTCGTCATGCACCGTTCGGTGGCCGAAGCCGACACTCGAGGCTCGAGCCCCGCGCGGCGCCCGTCGCCCTGAGTCATGAGCGGTTCACGGGGTGCGTTGGACCGCTCGGGTGGTGCCAGTTGGCACCACCACGGCCATCGCCAGTACTTTCAGGGCATAGGCCGGTAGGCCGATCGTGAGGTCTGATGTCGACACGGGCGCCGCGGCGCGGACGTCCGGTCGGCAACCTCGCGGAGACGCGTGCGGCCGCGGCTGTCCCTGAAGCGACCGTGCTCCAAGAGGGGTCTCGACATGCCGTTTGTGAAGGCGGGGCCGAACGAGTTCCTGCTGGTTGGCCGACGAGGCGCGCTTGAGAATCGGGGATCGGCCGTGCAGCTGTTCCTGCGGCCGGGCACGATCTGGGTGCTTGTGCCGGGCACAAAGCAGGAAGCGACGTTCGAGTTCACACAAGAGACGAAGGACGGCATCCCGCTCCGCTTCAAGGGCATCGTGATCTACCGGATCACGGACCCGGTTGCGGCGGCGCACCAGTACTCCTTCGACTAGGGCAAAGGCGTGACCCAGGTCACCGACTTCATCCGCCACATCTGCCTGGGCGAGCTGCGCCACGCGGTCTCGCACATGACCATGGCCGAGTGCATCGAGCAGCGGAAGACGACCCTCACGGGCGTGGTCGCCGCGGCGATGCAGCAGACGATCGCCGCCGGCGAGAACGGAGCGAGCAGCTGGGGCATCGACGTCGAGGTTGCCCAAGTCGCGCAGGTCTTCATCGTTGACGGCACGCTGCGGGCCCAGCTTGAGGCGGAGGTCCGCAACGAGATCAAGGTCAAGAGCGACCAGTCCGGCATCCGCTCCCAGGAGGAGATCCGCCTCACGGAGATGGCGTCTGAGGGCCGGGTCCTCGACCAGGAGCTGGCCGCCAGCAAGGCCGAGTACCTGCGCGAGCAGGAGCGCCATGCCGCGCAGATGGCGTCCGAGTCGCACGCCCTCGACCAGCAGCTCGTCAGCGACAAAGCCGCGATCATCCGCGATCAGGAGCGCCTCGGCGCGCAACTTGCGGCTGAACAGGATCGGCTGGCCAGCGAGGTTCCCGTTCGGCTGCTCAAGATCGAGAAGGAGAGCGCCGTTGCGCGCGAGGAGCTCGAGCTGCAGCGGCTGCAGCTGCAGGTGCGCGAGCTCGCTATCGAGGGCGATCTGATCCTTGAGCGGGCCAGGCACGAGCTTCGCCGCGAGATGCTCCCGCTAGAGCAGGCGCCACAGATCGTCGACTCGGCGGCGAAGATCCTCCACGGGACCAACCTCTCGGTCTACGGCGACGGCACCGAGGTGCTTGGCCAGCTGACCCCGATGTTTGAGTTGCTCACCCGGTCCGTGCGGCAGGCGACGCGGCCGGAAGCGGTGGTCCAGGCGGGCGCGGAGTAGCGGAGGGCGCGTCGGCCAAGACGGGGCCCGTTGGGGCTGATCGAGTCGACCAGCCCCAACGCGCCTGAGCCCTACATCGCGTCGAAGGTCTCGGTCACGAGGACAACCTGGCCGGTGGCCAGGACCGGGCAGCCCTTGGACAGCTCCACCGCGTGGTCGAGGCTGTCCGCCTTGATGATCGAGTAGCCCGTCGGCGCCGACGTGGCGTCCATCACGGACCCGTCCGGCGAGATCGCCTTGGCGCGCGTGGTGGGGTTCCCGCCGTCAACGACGGCCGCGCCAAGCTGGCCAAACCAGGCGCCCCAGGCGGCCATGGTCTTCTCGGTCTCCTCGGCGCTGGTGGGCATGCCGCCTTCGCCGTGGTAGGTGAGCAGGTAGTTCGCCATGTCGATTGACCTCCATCGGCGGAGTGCGCCGTCCTTGTGACACGGCGCCCGTGGCCGCGTCTCCACACCAGCGACGAACCGCGCGCGCCGGAATCGACACTTGCGCAGTGCCGATGTTCAGGGCTGGCCGACGCCGCCCCTCGATCGCGCCGCGGGCCGCTGCAGCAGTTAGCCGCGGTTGAACCGAGCGACGCCTGCGTCGACCGCCCGCTGGTCCTGCGGGTTGTCGCCGCCGGACACCCCGACGGCCCCAACGAGCACGCCATCTCGCTCAAGCGGCATGCCGCCCGAGAAGAGGATCATCCGGCCTCCGGCGACGGAGTCATAGCCGTAGAAGTCCGTCCCGGGCTGGGTGATCGGTCCGAGATCACGCGACGGCATGCGGTTGGCGAGCGCGGTGAACGCCTTGTCCTGCGCGAGCCTGATGCCCACGAGGTCGGCGCCGTCCATCCGCTCAAACGCCACCAGCTGGTCGCCGGAATCCACGACCGCGCAGCTCATCGCCACGCCGAGGGCCCGTGCTTGCGCCTGGACGGCCGCGATGATCTCGCGGGCAGCCGCCAGC
Source organism: Chloroflexota bacterium (assembly GCA_025355255.1). Lineage (GTDB taxonomy): Bacteria > Chloroflexota > Limnocylindria > Limnocylindrales > CSP1-4 > CAIXZV01. The sequence goes on from JANYAA010000457.1 coordinate 4,913, forward strand.
GTCAGACCCGCCGCCTGTGATGCCGTGGGGCCGCGCCAGCTGTCCACGTTGTCCAGGCCCATGTCCCCCGTCTCGCCACGCTGTTGCGGCATCGTCTCCTCCTTCATCAGAGCGTGAGGATAGCGCCGCCACTTCTCGGGCTTCGGTGCCGGTGGCCGGGACACTAGAGCCGCTCGTTGACGCTTGCAAGCCGTGGCACTACTGTGCAGCGACGAGCGGCGCGTTGGTTCGCCCCCGTGCATCACCTTGGCGGCTGCAGGAGGTCCGATCCTCGTGAGGCGTCCGTGAACACGTCGGGTACAGGAGGCGCTGCTCCTGTCGTGGGCGTCCCCGACGTCCGCATCGCTGGCATGACGAAATGCTTCGGTGATGTCGTCGCGGTGGACGCGCTCGACCTTGAGGTTGCGCGGGGGTCGTTCTACTCGTTCCTTGGCCCATCCGGCTGCGGCAAGACGACGACGCTGCGGATGATCGCGGGCTTTGAGCAGCCCACGTCGGGCGAGATCTTCCTCGCAGGCGAGCCCGTAGCCGGTGTGCCGCCGTACCGCCGCAACGTCAACACGGTCTTCCAGCACTACGCGCTGTTCCCGCACATGGACGTCGCGCGCAATGTGGGATATGGGCTTCGACAGAAGCACAACTCCAAGCAGGAGGAGACCCGGCGCGTCGGCGAGGCACTGGAGCTCGTCCGTCTCAACGGCTACGAGCGGCGGCGCACCTGGGAGCTTTCCGGCGGCCAGCAGCAGCGCGTGGCGCTTGCTCGGGCCCTCGTCAACCACCCTACCGTGCTCCTGCTCGACGAGCCCCTCGGCGCGCTCGACCTCAAGCTCCGCAAGGAGATGCAGCTTGAGCTGAAGGCCCTGCAGCGGGAAGTCGGCATCACGTTCATCTACGTGACCCACGACCAGGAGGAGGCGCTTACGATGAGCGACGTCATCGTGGTGATGCGGCACGGGCGCCTCCAGCAGCTCGGTGGCCCAGCCGAGCTCTACGAGCGGCCGGTCAACCGCTTCGTCGCGGACTTCATCGGGATCTCCAACCCGATCGAAGGGCGGCTCCTCTGGCACGATCCGGCCACGGGCAGCGGCCGCGTGGAATCCGAGCGCGGTCTGCGCCTCGAGGGCCTGGTCACTGACCGCAACGCCCGCCCGTCCGCCGGGGACGCGGTGGTGGTGGCGGTGCGCCCCGAGCGCATCCGGGTGGAGCTGCTAGCCGGCGCCCCGGTCCCTGCCGCTGGCTGGACTCGGGTCGAGGGCCGCGTGAGCCAGGGAACATACCTCGGCGAGCAGACGGAGTTCCGCATCGCCACCGGCCTCGCGGGCGAGGTCATTGCCCGGCGCCAGAACGCCAGCGGCGGTGGCGCCTCCGGTGTTGGCCCTGGTGACGAGGTCGCAGTGAGCTGGGAGGACTCGGCCAATCTGATCTTGGTTGCCTGACGAGCGCGGGCCCCGACCGCTCGGCACTGGAG
>JANYAA010000175.1 GCA_025355255.1 Chloroflexota bacterium
CGCGGCCACTTCCGCGTGGATCCCCTGCAGGTGCGCACCGGGGACCCGTTTGGCTTCTTTGAGGCATCGGCAGGCGTTGGCCACGGGATCACCGTGGTGGTGTACCCGCGGATTGACCCGCTGCCGCGCTGGCGGCTGCCACCGGCGTCCATCGAGGGCTCGCACGCCGCGCCGGAGCGCACGCTCCAGACGACACCGCTGGCGATGGCCGTGCGACCGTATGCGCCCGGCGACTCGATGAACCGGATCCACTGGCCCACGACGGCGCGCCTCGGCGAGATCCAGGTCAAGGAGTTTGACCTTGAGCAGACCACCGATGTCTGGATCTTCCTTGACCTTGACGAGGAGCTGGAGCTTGGCGAGGGCGACGACTCCACAACAGAGGTGGGCGTCCGCGTGGCGGCCTCGATTGCGGACAAGGCGCTGACCGAGAACCGGGCCGTGGGCCTCACGGCGAACGCACGGCGCACCGCGCTCGTGCAGCCGGATCGCGGGCCCCGGCAGCGCCTGAAGGTGCTGCAGCTGCTGGCCGCGGTGGAGGCCGATGGCCGTGCAACGCTGGACGAGACGCTGGTTGAGGGCCTGGGCCGGCTGCGGCGGGGGATGACCGCCGTGGTGATTACGCCCACGCTGGACCCGTCGTTTGTGCGGCCGCTGGGGATCCTGCGCAGCCGCGGGATCGGCGTGGTGGTGGTGCTGCTGGAGGCCGCGGCGTTTGATGCTCCGGCTGCGGGCGGCCCCGCGGACGACGAGGCGGGCGAGGAGCTGCGCCAGCGTGGCCGGGCGCTGCGTCATGCGCTTGCCGAATATGAGTTGCCCACTTGGGTGGTTGGCCCCGGCCGCCCGCTGGGCGAGGTTCTGGTTCGATGAGCGCGGCTGAGGCGGCTCGGGTGGCAGGCACCGCGCGGTTTGACGACGTCGAGCACCGCCGATTCGGACGCCCGTCCGAGGGCTGGCTGCCCATCGTTCTGATCGCCATGCTGGCGTTTGTCCTCGGCTCTGCGATGGACGAGCCGGCTTGGGTCAATGGCCACGGCGCCCTCACGGACAGCCTGGTGTGGTGCGCCGCGGCAGGCGCCATCATCGGCTTCCTTGGACCAAAGCTTGGCTGGGGACGCTGGCGGACGCACATCATTGGGGCGCTGTTCGCGGGGCTGCTGCTGCCCATCATCGCGGGCTGGGCGATGGAGCCCGGCGCCACGGTGGCCCATGCGTTCCAGATCACGGCGGTGGGCACGGTGGAGGCGTACCTGGATCTCGGCATCCGCGGCCGCCAGTTCACCACGCAGGAGGTCCATTACATCCTCGTCCTCGGCGGGGTTTGCTGGGGCACGCTGCAGTTCGGCGCGTTTGCCGTCTTTGGCCATCGGCGGCCGCTGTCCGCGGTGGTCATGGTGGGGCTGGTGCTGCTGGCCAACATGGCGCTAACGCGGCGCGACCAGCTCGGCTGGCTGGTGTTGTACGCCGCGGCCTCGTTGCTGCTGCTGGTCCAGATGCACACGTTCGACGAGCGCGGGACGTGGGCGCGGCGGCGCATTGGCGATCCGTCGTCGATGACGGCGATGTATCTGCGCGGCGGGGCGATCTTCATTGCGCTGGCGATGGCCGGCGCACTGCTGCTGATGTCGCGCGGAGTGTCGGCTCCGCTGGCGCGGATGTGGAGCGGACTCGACACACAGCTTGTGCAACTGGGGGAGTCGCTGGGGCGGTTCTTCCCCGTTGGCGGCGATCTCAAAGGCGGGGGTGGCGTTGCGTTTGGCTCGTCCGCGCGGATTGCCGGCCAGTGGTTCAGCGACCCCGGCGTGGCGTTCCGGGCCACGGTCCCGGCGGATCTGCCCGCGTTCAAGTGGCGTGCCGCCACGTATGACACCTTTGCGCTGGGCGGCTGGCAGCAGAGCGACGTGCGCAGCATCAGCGTTGCGTCCGGTCGGCCCTTGATGGCCGATACCGGCGAGGTGCCACCCGAGGTGGGCCCGTACACGCTGTATCGCGTCAGCATCGCGCCTGACACGTTCCACGACGGCAAGCTGCTCTCGCCCGGGGTGCCTGTGCAGGTCAACCGCGATGCGAGCGTCGAGGTCAGCGGGGCTGACGCTTGGGTTGCGAGCGTGGACTTGAATGGTGACGCGCCGTACGACGTCACGGCCAACACGCCGGTGCTTGCGGGGCCCGGTGCCATCACCGCCAACCAGCTGCGCGCGGCGTCAGCCGCGTATCCGGCGGACATCGTGGCGCGCTATACGGCGGTGCCGCAGGGCGCCATTGGCCCCGACGCGACGGAGCTGCTGGCCAAGATGCTGGTGTTGTCGCCCAGCCGGAACCCATTTGACCTGGCGGACACCATGCAGCGTGTCCTGCAGGGTCCGGGCTTCACGTACAGCACGGACATCCGGGGCGTGGCCTGCGATTCGTCGAGCGCCGTCGAGTGCTTTGCCCGCACGCGGACCGGTTACTGCCTCCACTACGCCTCCACGATGGCGATCCTGCTGCGCGCGGCCATCCGTGGCCACCCCATCCCCACACGGCTGGTGCAGGGCTTCCTGCCGGGGACCCGGAGCGGGAACTCCGTCACGGTCACCAACCGCGACGCCCACGCGTGGGTGGAGGTGTACTTCCCGGGGTACGGCTGGATGGCGTTTGACCCCACGGGCGGCGGCGTCGGGCGCCCGCAGGTGCTCGAGGAGGGTCCGCCAGTGGCGGCTTCCTCGCCCACGCCCCTGCCCAGCACGGACGGCAGCTCTGGGCCACGCGCGTCGAAGCCCGCCCGCGGCGATCCCAATGACCCCAACGGCACCACAGGCCCGTACGTGCCGCCCGCGCAGCCAGCCGATCAGGGGATGCTCGCGGTGTTCGCCGTGCTGCTTGGGCTGTTCGTCTTGGCCGCGGCGTTTGTGGCGTGGTGGCGCGGACCGCGCGGCGAGGTGTCGCCGGAGCGTGCGTGGTCGTCGCTCTCCCGGGCGGCGGGGCGATTTGGCGTGCGGCAGCGGCCGACGCAGACGATCTACGAGTACGCGTCCGCCCTGGGGGAGCTGGTCCCGGTGGCTCGGGCCGACTTGCGAACCGTGGCCGATGCCACCGTTGAGGCGACGTACGGCGGGACGGAGCTGGCGCCCGGCCGGATTATGGCGGTGCGGGCGGCGATGCGCCGGCTGCGTCTGTCGATGTTCCGGCTGGTTGTGCGGAGGGTTCGGCCGCGTGCGCCGCGAGTGCCGCGGTGGGCCCGCCGGCGACGCTGATCGGCCCCTCGCCCTGCGGGCCTTGAGCCGCCACAGACTCAGGCGGCAAGCCGCGTGCGTGGTTCGCGGCCGGAATCCGCGTTCGGCGGTTTGAGTCGTGCACGCGACACCGGCCGGTGAGTCTGCGGCGGTTCAGCGTGCTGTCCCGGGAGGTCAGAGCGCCCCGATTCGGCCCCGGCGCTCGGCCGCTTCGCGCGCTTGATTGTCCTCGATGGATGCCAGGTGTCCGGTCAGGTTGTGCGCCCGCAGCACCGGTCGACCACCGCGGATCTCCAGCACGGTGATCCCCGTGAGGCTCCAGGAGAACATCCAGAAGCGGTTGAGTGGCAAATCCAGCAGCGTGAGCATGATCACCTTGAACACGCCGTCGTGCGCAACAAGGACAGACCAGGGCTGATCGGCCGCCTGGCCAACGCCGTGGTAACCGCCAACCTGCGGCCGGTTGACCGTGCCGCGCGGGTAGTCGCGGCCAAGCTCGTCCAGCACGCGGGCGAGCGCCGGCCGAACCCTGCGGCGAACGGTCTGGAGCGACTCGCCGCCCGGCGCGTGTGCCAGCTCGGGGTTGTGGCGCCAGGCGCTGATCTCAGCCGGCCAGCGGCGGGCGATCTCGTCGCTGGTCACGCCCTCCCAGTCGCCCTGGCTGAGCTCCAGGATCCCGGGCTCAGAACGCAGGACGTACGCACCGCAGGCATCGGCAATTGCCCGGGCGACATCCGCGGCTCGCGACAGCGGCGAGTGCACCACCTCGCGCGGCGCACCGCCCGGGATGGGCAGGGCAGGGGAGGCCTGCTGGTCCGCCAGCCGAGCCGCGACCAGGGCGGCCTGCTGGCGCCCAAGTGCTGAGAGCGGCGTCTCCGACTGTCCTTGGAAGCGCCCCTGCCGTATCCACTCACTCTCGCCGTGGCGGACCAGGACGAGCGTCGCGTCCAGACCCTCCGGGATCAGGGGCGAACGAGCCATCACCGGCTGTGCCCCAGACGCACCACCCACACGTCCACAACTGAGTCGTCGGCCCGGATCGCGTCCACCACCGCGTCTGGCGGCGCGTCGTCCAGCGCAAGCACCATGAATGCGTCGGCCCGCGGCGCGGAGCGCGCCAGGGTCATCGAGCTGATGTTGACATCGGCCTGGCCCAGCATCACGCCGATGCGGCCCACCGTGCCCGGGCGGTCGCGGTGGTGCGTGATGATCATCGCGTCGGCGGGCGCCAGGTCCATCGAGTGCTCGTCGAGGCGCACCAGGCGCGGCTCGCCGGCCCGCACGGTGCCGGCAATGGTGAAGGACCGGCCATCGGCCTCGGCGGTGACGGTGAGCAGCGAGGAGAAGGTGCCCGCATCAGGCGTCTTGTGTTCCACCACGGTGATGCCCCGCGCCTTGGCGATCGCCGCCGCGTTCACCAGGTTCACGCGGTCCGTCGTGGCGGTCGCCAGGAGCCCGCGCAGCAAGGCCGCCACGAGCGGCTGGGAGTCGAACGCCGCCGGCTCGCCCGCAACCTCGAGGGTGAGCTGCCGTGGGGCCACACGCGCCATCTGCGCTACGAAGCGGCCAAGCGTCTCGGCGAGCGGCAGGAACGGCGCGATGGCCTGGGCAGTCTCCGGCGTCAGCAGGGGCGCGTTGACCGCGTACTTCGCCGGACGGCCGTCAAGGATGTCCACGATCTGCTCGGCGACCTCCTCGGAGACGGCCACCTGGGCCTCCTCGGTGGAGGCGCCCAGATGGGGTGTGAGGAGCGTGTTGGGCGCCTCGAGCAGCGGGTTGCCCGTGGGCGGCTCGGCCGTGTACACGTCGATGCCGGCGCCGGCGACATGCCCCGCGCGGAGCGCATCGGCCAGATCCGCCTCGTCGATGACGCCGCCGCGGGCCACGTTGAGCAGCAGCACGCCCGGCTTCATGCGCTCCATGACTGCCTTGTTGATGAGCCCCGTGGTGGCCTTGGTCTTGGGGACGTGGACCGTGATGGCGTCGGCGCGCGTCACGACATCCTCAAATGACACCAGCTCCACGCCCATCTTGGCGGCCTGCTCGGGCGTCACAAACGGGTCAGAGCCGATGACGGTCATCTGCATGGCGCGGGCGCGCACGGCGATCGCCTGGCCGATCTTGCCCAACCCCACGATGCCCAGCGTCTTGCCGCGCAGCTCGTGCCCGGTGAACTGCGAGCGCTTCCACTCGCCGCGACGCATCGAGGCATCGGCGGCGGCAATCTTGCGCGCCAGCCCAAACAGCAGCGCGATGGTCAGCTCGGCTGCGGCGATGGTGTTGCCGGTGGGCGCGTTGACGACGGTGATGCCCGCGCGGGTGGCGGCCTCGAGGTCCACGTTGTCCACGCCGACACCGGCGCGGCCCACAACCACCAGCCGCGCGCCGGCGGCGATCATCTCGGCGTCAACCTTGACCTGGCTGCGCACGACGAGGGCATCGTACGCGCCCAGGATGGCGATGATCCCCTCGCGCGGCAAGCCCAGCTTCTCGTCCACGTCGTGGTGCTGGCGCAGGAGTGTGAGGCCTTCGGCCGCGAGCGGCTCGACAACGAGGATCTTCATGCTTGGGAGTCCTTTGCGGCGCGGCTGGGCGCACTCGGGGTCGTGCGATGGCGCGGAACATGTCGCGGGTCCATTGTCGGGCTGCTTGCGGGGTTCTGTCGTCGAGCCCTGTAGGCCGGCGGGACGCGGCGAACGAGCGAACAAAAACGGGGCCGGCGAACCGGCCCCGTCTCGTTGGGCGCGAAGTGTGCTGGCAGGCTTAGCCGTGCTTGATGACGACCGAGCCGGCCTGCAGATCGTGGAAGCCTTGGCGCTTGGCGCTCTGGGTCGTCGTGTACAGGAGGTACGCGTCGTAGATCAGGGCGAGAAGGCTCATCAGCGAGCCGAGGATGGCGAGCGCCAAGATCGGCAGATTGCTAAAGACCATGACGAGTGATGAGGGGCCGAACATGAAGGCCCAGCGCCGGATCGCCTGGTTCTGGTTGAGCGTGGAGCCGTCGGCAGCGCTGACGGTCTCGAGCTTCATCATCTTCTGGCCGTAGCTGGCCCGCATCGTGGTCCACGTGTACACGAAGTACCCGGCAGACCAGGCGACGAAGACGATGGCGGCGAGGAACGAGCCGATCGACCCCACGAACGCGAGAATGACCGCGACGACGATGTACGGGACGAATAGAATCACGCCGTCGATCACCAGCGCGATGATGCGCGTGACGATGTCCGCGTAGCTCACGCCCGGTGCCGGGCCGGGCTCAGCGGCCACCTGCTGCATATTGGGGTTGAACCCACCGGGGCCTCCACCTGGGGGCGGAGCCTGCCAGTTGCCCTGGGGCTGGCCTCCTGCCGGATTCGTCATAACGACCTCCCTCTGTAGGGGCGATTCCCGTCGGCCCCGTGGCGCGCAGCATACGACCCAGCCGAGGAATTGGGAACCCCAATCCGAAGGGTGGCGCCGGCAAACGGGGACGCCGCCGCTCTTTCACTTCGTCCGGTGCAAAGAACAGTTGCACCCGGGCCAAGACGTGGGATCATTTCGACACCACAGACCACCTTCACAGTGGAGATGCATTCCGCCATGCGTATCCGTGCCGCGAAGTTCGAGGAGCTCGCCCCCAAGACCCGGGTGCCGTCGCCCCGGCAGCTCGCCGCGTTGCAGCGCGAGGAGGAGATCCGCAAGGCCCTCGTGCGCCTCCGCACAGACGAAGACATCCTCGCGCTGG
>JANYAA010000003.1 GCA_025355255.1 Chloroflexota bacterium
CAAGCCCACCGTCGGGACGCCCGTGCCTTGTCTGGCGGCGCTCACGAGGCCGCCCGCCGGTATCGTGACGACACACCGGCACCCAGCAACGCCCGATCCGAGGATCCGATGACCCAGCACCCGCGCGCAGGTCGGCCAGCCCAGCCCGGCGACCTCGTCGACGTTCCCGCCCTGCTGCGCGCCTACACCGAGATCAAGCCGGACCCCTCGGATCCGTTGCAGCGGGTGGCGTTTGGCACCTCCGGCCACCGGGGATCGGCGTTCAAGGCGGCCTTCAACGAGCACCACATCCTCGCCACCACTGAGGCGATCTGCCGCTACCGCACGCGCAAGGGCTACACCGGGCCGCTGTACGTCGGTCGCGACACCCATGCCCTGAGCGAGCCAGCGTGGTGCACCGCGCTGGAGGTGCTCGCCGCCAACGGGGTGGACGTGCGCGTTGACGCAGAGGACGGCTACACCCCCACGCCCGCCATCTCGCACGCCATCTTGGTAACCAACCGCGGCCGCTCGCTCACTGGTCCGGGTCTCGCCGATGGCATCGTGGTGACACCCTCGCACAACCCGCCTGATGACGGCGGCTTCAAGTACAACCCGCCCAACGGCGGTCCGGCCGACGCGGACGTCACAACGTGGATCCAGGACGAGGCGAACCGAATCCTGGCGGCCAAGGGCTCGGACGGCATTGACGGCATTCGGCGCGTGCCCTTCGAGCGCGCCCGAGCGCAGGCCGTCGGCTATGACTTCCGCGCCATCTATGTGGACGACTTGGCCAACGTGGTGGACATGGCCGCCATCCGCGGCTCGGGTCTGCGGCTTGGCGTGGACCCCCTGGGCGGCGCGTCTGTGGCGTACTGGGGCCTGATCGGCGAAACCTACGGGCTGGACCTGACCGTCACGAACGAGGCGGTCGATCCGCAGTTTGGCTTCATGACCCTGGACTGGGACGGGAAGATCCGCATGGACCCGTCCTCGCCGTTCGCCATGGCGGGGCTTGTGGCGCTGCGCGACCGCTTCGAGCTATCCATGGGCAACGATGCCGATGCCGATCGCCACGGGATCGTGGTGCCGGGCAACGGGCTGATGAACCCCAACCACGTGCTGGCCGCGGCCATCTCGTACCTCTTCGGCGGCGGGCGCCGGTGGCCCGTCCAAACCGCTGTCGGCAAGACGCTGGTGAGTTCCTCCATCATCGACCGCGTGGTCGCCTCGCTGGACCGCCGCCTGGTCGAAGTGCCCGTGGGCTTCAAGTGGTTCGTGGACGGGCTGATCGACGGGTCTATCGGCTTTGGCGGCGAGGAGAGCGCGGGTGCGTCGTTCCTGCGCCGCGACGGGACCGCCTGGACCACGGACAAGGACGGCCTCATCGCCGATCTGCTGGCCTGCGAGCTGACAGCGACACTAGGCCGCAACCCGGCCGAGGTCTACGCCGGGCTGACAGAGCGCTTTGGCACCCCGGCGTACAGGCGCATCGACGCGCCCTCGACGCCCGAATTGAAGGCGGCGCTTGGCCGGCTCTCGCCCTCATCCGTGACGGCGACGACGCTTGCCGGTGACCCGATCACGGCGAAGCTGACGAAGGCGCCCGGCAACGGGGCATCGATCGGCGGGCTCAAGGTGACCACGGCCGAGAGCTGGTTTGCCGCCCGCCCGTCGGGCACCGAGAACGTCACAAAGCTGTACGCGGAGTCGTTCCGCGGTGAGGAGCATCTCGCGCGGGTCCTCGAGGAGGCCCAGGCGATCGTCGCGGCGGCGGTGTAGGCCGCTCAGGCGAGCGCCTTGCGGACCTCCGGCGCGACGCGGGTCCCGAACAGCTCGATCGCCCGCAGCACCTGTGCGTGCGGCATGCCGCCGCCGATGATCTGCAGCAGGAACCGATCGTGGCCAAACAACTCGCGCTGCCACAGGATCTTCTCGGCCGCCTCGGTGGGCGAGCCCACGAAGTCCGCCCCGCGCAGGGACCGCGACGCGTCAAACGAAGCTCGCGTCATGCCGCTGAAGCCGCGTTCGCGGGCGATGCGGTTCATCATCGCTGACAGCGGCGGGAACGCCTCATCGGCAGCCTGCTGTGAGGTCTCGGCGATGTAGCCGTGCGAGTTGATCGACAGCCTTGGCGCTGCCGTGTGCCCGTTGGCGGCCGAAGCCCGGCGGAAGAGATCAGCCAGCGGCGCAAACCGCTCCGGCATCCCGCCGATGATCGCGAGTGCGAGGGGAAGGCCTAACGTTGCCGCCCGGACGACCGACTGCGGCGTGCCCCCGATTGCGAGCCAGATCGGGAGCGACGCCTGCACCGGACGCGGGCGAGGGTGTTGGCATCCAGCGGTTCTCGATGGGCGGGCATCGGACGATCGATCACGCCCTCGTCGAGATCGGCGTCGGTGGCCGGATGCGAGAGCACCGTCACCTCGCCGAGGAGGCGATGCTCATCCTCGCCGGCTCCGGGACGACGCACCTCCGCACCGATGACGGCCGCGAGACGACCGTCAAGTGGAACGCCGGGGATCTCGTGTCGCCGCCCTTCCAAGTCTG
>JANYAA010000004.1 GCA_025355255.1 Chloroflexota bacterium
GCGCTGCTGGGCGCCGCCGCACGCAACGCCGCGGGCGTGCTCGCCATTGCGCGGCCCGACCACTACGCCACGGTCCTCGAGGAGCTCAAGAGCCTGGGCGAGGTCACGGCCGACACGCGCTACCGGCTTGCGGCAGACGCGTTCAGCACCGTCGCCGCGTACTACGCGGAGATCGCCGCATACCTCAACCAGATCTCCAACAACACATACCCCCAGCGGCTGGCGCTGGTCCTTGAGAAGGTCAGCGACCTGCCGTACGGCGAGAACCCGCACCAGCGCGCCGCCTTCTACCGCGAGACTACCCACCGCTCACGCTCCATGGCCGACGCTACGCAGCTGGCAGGCTCGCCGCCAACGTTCAACAACCTGCTGGACCTCGACACCGCGTACCGGATCGCGACAGACTTCACCGGCCCCACCGTGGTCATCGCCAAGCACACGGACCCAGTTGGGATCGCCTCAGCCGATGAGCTGGTGGAGGCCTACCGGCGGGCGCTGGATACCGATCCTGTCGCCTCCTTCGGCGGCATCGTCGGCGTCAACCGAGAGCTTGACGGCGCCACGGCACGCGAGATCGCCATCAGCTCGTATGAGGCGGTGATCGCACCCGGCTTCTCCGCGGCAGCGCTGGGAATCCTCGAAGCCAAGCCGGGTCTGGAGCTTCTCGCCGTCCCCGCGCCCGCCGGCGACGGGCTGCGCGATTACGGCATCGCCAACCTTGACTTCAAGCGTGTCGGCGGCGGTCTCCTCGTGGAGGGGCTGGACTCGCTTGAGCTGGACCGCGGCCAACTCCAGGTGGTGACCCAGCGGCACCCCACGCTGGGCGAGCTGACGGATCTGCTCTTCGCCTGGCGCGCCGTCCGCCACGTGCGGTCCAACGGCATCGTCCTCGCGCGCAACTGCGCGGCGATCGGCATTGGCGCGGCGCAGGCCAGCCGCGGCGTGGCGGTGGACATTGCGCTGCGCCGGGCGGGCGATCGAGCCCGGCTCGCCGTTATGGCATCGGATGCGTACTTCCCGTTTCCGGACGCCATCCAGATCGCCGCCAACGCCGGCATCACCGCGATCATCCAGCCGGGCGGATCCATCCGTGACGAGATGGCGATTGAGGTGGCCGACCGGCACCACTTGGCCATGGTCTTCACCGGGCGGCGCCACTTCAGGCACTGAGCCGCCCGCGCCCGCACCACAGGAGCATTCCCATGGAGAAGATGCTGGCGCTCGAGATGGTCCGCGTGACCGAGGCGGCCGCCATTGCGTCCGCGCGGTTCATGGGCAAGGGCCAGCGCGACGAGGCGGACCTTGCGGCCACCGAGGCGATGCGCGCCACGATGGACGAGACCGACATCTTCGGGACCATCGTCATCGGCGAGGGCGAGCGCGATGAGGCGCCCATGCTCTACATCGGCGAGCAGGTGGGCCGCGGGGCGAAGGCGCTCCACGCTGCCGAAGTGGACATCGCCGTGGATCCGCTGGAGGGCACCAACCTCGTCGCCACCGGGCAAGGTGGCGCGCTCACGGTGCTGGCGGCGTCAGACCGCGGCGGCCTCACCAACGCGCCCGACACATACCTCGACAAGCTGGCGGTTGGTCCGATTGCGGCCGGCTGCGTGGACATCACGCTGTCGCCCGAGGAGAACTGCCATCGGATCGCCGAGGCACTGCGGCGCAAGGTCAGCGACATCACGGTCATCATCCTTGACCGGCCCCGCCACACCGAGCTGATCGCCGCGGTCCGCGCCACGGGCGCCCGGATCAAGCTCATCTCGGACGGTGACGTCTCGGCCGCCATCAGCTGCGCCGTCCAGGGCACGGGCGTGCATGCGGTGATGGGTATCGGCGGCGCGCCCGAGGGCGTCATCACCGCCGCTGCGCTTCGCTGTCTGGGCGGTGAGATCCAGGCGCGCTTCCGGTTCCGCAACGACGAGGAGCGCGAGCGCGCGAAGAAGATGCTCGGCCACGCGGACGAGACGAAGGTCTACCGGACGGAGGACCTCGCGTCTGGCGACAACCTGGTATTCGCCGCAACGGGCGTGACGAGCGGCGACCTCTTGGCGGGCGTCAGGTTCTTTGGCGGCGGCGCCAGAACGCACTCGCTGGTGATGGGCTACCAGACCAAGCAGGTCCGATTTGTGGACACGGTCCACATGTTTGACCGGGACCGGCCGCCGGCCGTCCGGCTCTAGCCGAGCGGGGGCTCCTGGAGCGCGATCCAGCGTTCGCCGTCCCAGGTCGCAATCGGGCGTACGGCGTCACGGCCTTCGATCGCCCGCTGGCGTTTGGCCACCGACGCAACCGTCTCGCCCCAGAACGGCGGCACGAGGCGCGGCGCGAGATCCGCAAGCGGCGACAGCACAAACAACCGATGAGGCGCGTCGCGATGCGGCACCACCAGCGGCAGCGACGCCTTGGCCGGGTCATCGCTGCGGCCTTGTGGCGGGCGGGTGGTGGCGATGGCGTGCCGACCGAAGATCAGAATGTCCAGATCCACCTCGCGCGGACCCCAGCGCTGGCGCACCTGGCGGCCGAACCCCCGTTCCAGCCCCTTGAGCGCAACAAGCAGATCGATAGCACCCGTGGCGGGATCGGGTCCGGCCGGGACGTCCAGGGACACCGCGGCGTTGTGGAAGTCCGGCTGGTCCAGCACGCCCACCGGGGCGGTGACGTACAGGCGCGACACGCCGCGCAGTCGCACACCCGGCAGGGCGGCGAGGGCGTGCACGGCTGCCGCGAGCGCGCCTGCCGCGTCGCCGATATTCGCCCCAAGCCCCACGTAGGCCCGCACCCGGCCTGCTGTTGCCATCCACACCCTCGCTAGACTCAGCCCATGCCGCCCGTCACCGTGCTCATCCTGGCGCCGAAGCTGCCTGACGGCGCCGGCCACCTTGAGGCGTTCCTTGATGCCGCACGAACGGCGCTTGCCGAACACCATCGGCGCCGGTTCCTAGCGGCCGGGGCGGCCCACGCGGTCATCCGCCGCGAACCACCGGACTCTACCCCGTTCGGCGCGAGGCTCCAACGGCTGGCTGGCGAGTTGCTGGCCGGCGTCGGTCCGGCAGGTCTAGTGGTGCTGGGCGCTGGCTCCATCCCGCTGGCCGACGCGCGCGACCTGGCGGACTTCGTTGCGGCTGCTGCCGCCGCGACGCCCGGCGCGCTGGCCAACCACCGCTACTCCGCCGACGCCATCGCCATCGCCCGCGCGGATCTGGTGCTCCCGGGCCTGCCGCCGGCGCTGGACTCCGACAACGCGCTGCCCCGCTGGCTTGCGGAGGGGGCCGGTGTACAGGTGGCCGACCTGCGGCGGCGGCGCCATCTCGCAATGGACGTGGACTCGCCGCTCGACGCGCTGCTGCTGGCCGACACGCATGTCGGGCCGGTGCTGCCGATGCTGGACGTGGCCGACGCCGAGCCTGTCCGGCAGGCTATGGCGGCCCTGCAGGCCGTGGCGGCCGATCCTGGGGGTGAGCTCCTGCTGGCCGGGCGCGTGTCATCCGCAGATCTCGCTTGGGTGGAGCGCAACACGCGGTCAAGAACGCGGGCGTGGATCGAGGAGCGCGGGATGCGGACCGCGTCGGCAGGAACCTTGGTTGGGCGGCCAAACCGGCGACCGGTCCGGAGCGTGTTGGGTGAGCTGCTGGAGTGCGACGGGCCGGGTGCGCTGGGCTGCATCGTTGCGTCAATGGCCGACGGCGCACTCATCGACAGCCGGGTGCTCATGGCGCATCGCTTCGGCGCAGCGGAGCGCGGCTGGCCGGCGCCCGAGGACCGCTTTGCCTCCGATCTGCTGCTCGCCGACCGCGTGCAGGATCCATGGCTGGCGGAGCTCACGGCATCGGCGGCCAAGTCCCACGTGCCGGTGATGCTGGGCGCGCACGCGCTGGTTGGGCCCGGTGTCCGCAACGTGCTTGGCATGCGGCGTGCCAGCGGGGGCCACGCATGACTTGGAGTCTGGAGCCCGGCTACCGCCGCGAGACGCTGCCGGACCCCGAGGCCGTGGGCGAGGACGCGGAGCTGGTGGCCGCGCTGCGCGACGAGATTGCGACGAACGGCCCCATCACCTTTGCGCGGTTCATGGAGCGCGCGCTGTACGAGCCGGGTCACGGCTACTACCGCCAGACCGCGCCCGGACCCGGCACGGCTGGGGACTTCCTCACCGCACCCGAGGCGCATCCCGTCTACGGCGCCGCAGTCGGCCGGCTGCTGGACGAGGCATGGACGGCGATGAGGCGGCCAAACCCCTTCACCATCACCGAACCCGGCGCCGGGACGGGTGCGCTGGCGGCGGGTCTGCTGAGCGGGCTGCGCGACGGCGGTTCCGGGCTGGTTGCGGCCGTCCGCTACCGGCCCGTCGAGGTGGAGCCGGCGAGGCTGGCGGCGCTCGCGGCGCGGCTCCGGACCGCCGGGCTGGACGGGGCGCTCGTCGCGGACGGACCCGCAGCAACGCCCACCGAGATCGGCGCCGTGATCGCCAATGAGGTGCTGGACGCACTGCCTTTCCACCGCGTCATCGGCCGCGCCGGCGGTCTGCGCGAGCTGCTGGTGACCGCCTCGCCCGATGGCGCATTCGCCTGGCATGAGGCGGAACCCACAACGCCCGCGCTGGCCCAACGGCTGGACGCCGAGCGCGTGACCCTCGCCGACGGGCAGATCACCGAGGTCTGCCTCGGCATCGACAGCTGGCTTGCGGGCGCAACCCGGCACCTCGCCCGCGGCATCGTGGTGCTGGTGGACTACGCGGCGGAGCCCGTCGCCCTCCACGGCGCGGCCAAGCCGGGCGGGACCCTGCGCGCCTTCGCCCGGCACGCGGTGGGCGGCGATCTGTTTCGCCACGTCGGCCGGCAGGACCTCACGGCCACCGTGGACCTCGCCGCGGTCCGTGCGGCAGCCGCCAGCATCGGACTGGCGCCAATCGGCGAGACAACGCAGGCGGAGTTGCTGGCCGCCTCCTCCGCACCCGCTGACGGCACGCCCGGCCTCACGGACCCGTGGCTGCGCGGCCCGGGCGCAACCCTGGAGTCAGCGCTCCGCCTGCGCTCAGCCCTCGCCCGGCTCCTGGACCCGCGCGGCATGGGCGGTTTCCGTGTCCTCGTCTTCGGCCGGGATCTGCCAGCGGACGTGCGTCTGCCGCTGCTCAACCGCGTCGGTCGCGCCGGCGTGCAGGGCGACCGTCAACCGTCTACGGCGTAATGCGGCACCCTCCGGCGCCGGTCACGGACGGGTCGCCCGGCTTGCCATCAGGACAGGCCACATCGGCGGCAAACGTCGCCCCCGTCAAGTCGGCACCGGCGAAATTGGCCCCGGTGAGGTTGACCCTGGAGAACACGAGCCCGGCAAGGTAGAGCCCGGCGTAGTTCGCCCCCGACATGTCGCGCAGCTTCGTCGGTCGGTCCTCGGTGATGTAGTCGAGCTTCGCCTGCGCGAGGTGCAGGCCCTGCTTGTACGACGGGTCAAGGCGCGCTCCCGTGAACTGCGCGCCCGCCAAGTCGGCTCCGGTCAGGTCGCCGGCGAACGTCCCGCCCCGACCGTCGACTCCGGTGAGGTCTGCCCCCGTCAGCGGGGCGCCGAGCGTGACCGTCTCCATGAAGGCGCGCGCGAAGTCCGCGTGCGAGAAGTCGCCGAGGACGCTCTGAACGCCGTAGAGCTGGGCGTCGGTGAAGTTGGCGCCGGTGAACAATCCGTCTAGCAAGGCGGCGTCCAGATTGGCCTCCGTCAGGTTGACGCCCGTGAAGTTGCCGACGAACGTCGTGCCGATCGCGGTCATGCCCGACCAGTCGGCCGAGGCGTAGGAGCCGGAAATTGTCGCCCACGAGCAGTCCGCCTTTGGCCCCGGGTTGCAGTGGGCCCAGTCGACCGCGGGTCCCGCTGCACTGCGCGCGAACGAGGTCTTCGCAGAAGGACCGGCCGCGCTTGTTGGGACTTGGATCACGCCCGCCGTGCCGTCCGCGAACGCGATCATCCGGACAAACGCCCCGCCGCCGAAGATCGGCTTGCCGGCTGGTCCGGCCACCCATGTCGCGCCCGCATCGCGGCTCCGCCACCACTGGACCGACCACCCGGAGAGCATGCGGAAGTTGCCCGCGTCCCGCCGAGGTCCAAATGTTCGCAGGACCAGTCCCTCGGCGTCGGCGGTGAGCAGGTGCGCCCCGATGTCGATGTAGGCGTTGGGGGCGTAGTCACCGGACCGCAGACCGGGGGCCGCGCCGGGCAGGGCGACGGTCGTCCAGTGCACCAGGTCGGAGGTCGCCACCGCATCCGTGCTGGCGGGCCCCAAGGCAACCAGCGTCCCGCCAGCCGCCCCGATGAAGGCTGCGTTCTGCTGGTACTTGGTCTGGAATGCCAGGTAATCGCTCGCCGGTGGGCACCCAGCGGCCGTGGTCGGCGCCGGATTGGGCGGCTGCATCGCAGGTCCGGCAGCCGTGAGATCAACCGGAGTCCAACTCGTGCCGGCCGTGTCGGCGCTCCACAGCCGCAGTTGCGGACCCAGACCCCGGTCGATGTTGGAGCCCGTAAAACATGAGAACTCCCTGCCGGCCAGGACGAGCGTGCCGCCAACCTCGTACACCGCCGTTGCGGTCGTCGTCCACGTGGACGCGAGAGAGGACACTGCCGACCAGGTCCGCCCGTCCGGGGAGCGCAGTGCGAGTGCGCGCGCCTTCTGGGCGCCGCCGGCCGGAACCAGCGACCCAACGGCCCAGAAGGATCCCGCGCTGACCATCACGTTCGTGATCACCACGCGGCTTCCGGGGTCGCCGACGAATGACCGCGGGTCCAGGCGGGTCCAGGCGGAGCCGTCAGGGGAGAACCACAAGTAGGACTCCGCAACGAAGTTGGTCGCTGCCTTCGACCCGTCTTTCGAGAATTGGCCCGTCCCCGCGAGGACGATCCCGGCATCCCCGGCCGCGGCGGCAACCGGAAGGATTCCAAGCTGCCAGAGATACGGGCTGCCGGCTGGGGCGTCGAGGCCCTTCTTGTCGTCGAGCGCCTTGACGACCCACGTGCCCGGAGCCGATTCGGTGGCGATGGCAGGGGCGTGGTTCTTGCTCCCGAAGATGTAGAGCGTCTGCCCCGTTTGCGTCATTGCCGATCCGAAGCCGACGGGCAGCGTGCGGCCGGGGTCCAGGAACTGCACGCCGGCCGGCAGGATGACGGGGCCGCCGACAGGGGCGGACGGGCTCGACGCGGAGCTGGGGGTTGCGCCGAGCGCTGACGATGGGCCGCCGGTGGCAGCGTTGGACGGCGCGGGGGCGCCCGAAGCGGCCGGGCTGATCGGCGGAGTGGAGCCGCAGGCGCCAGCCGCAAGGGCGGCCGACAGGGCGAGCGCTGCGACGCGCGTGACAAGAAACATGTCGGCAGACCCCCGGGAGCGGCGATGGGTCACCCCATGATGCGCCACCCACAATTGGCTGTCTCGTTCGCTTGAGCGGCCGGTGGCGGCCATCATGCTGAACGGCCGTGCAGCCCACCGCGCCAGACGCCATGATCCGCGCATGAAGCTGCATCCGAACCCTCCCCGGATGGTCACGGTGGCGCTCGCGGTTGCGCTGGGCGTCATCGGCCTGTCCCTCGCCTGGCCCATCACACCCGTCGTCAGCCTGCTGGCTCCAGTGGCTGATGCGGTCAAGGGGGTTGGCGTCGCCTTTGACGCGCAGTTGGGCTGGCTGTGCCTCTTCGCCTCGTCGGCGCTGCTCGTCGCCGGCTCCTTGCTGCCGGGGATCTGACGATGCGCAACCGAACCAACTTCGCGCCCACTGCCCCCACCATCATGGTGGCGCTGGTGCTGATGCTCGCGGGCCTTCTTGGGACGTACGGAACCGTGATCCCGGACCAGGCAGGCGTGCTCGCGTTTGTCGTCGCAATCGTGCTGCTGCTGCTTGGGATGGTCATCCCCGGGATCTGAGCACAGGCCCTTGGCGGCTGCCGGTTCGGCTATGCCGCCACAGCATCAAATCCCGATCAAATCCCGGACACGCTGCCAGAATGGCGTCCTGCCTCGACCAAACTCGGTCGATTGATCCCGTGAGAGCATCGAAGTGCGCCTTGAAGGCGGTTCCGGCGTCGGATCTCGGGAATTGATGCCCGGGCGGCATACGGCTGGCTAGAGCACGTCGCCAGAACAGCCGCCCGAACGGCCCAGCGGCCCATCCGCCGGGACCGGCCGTCACGTCGCGCAGGGGCCGTCCGCACCCCTCGCCGCCGTGTGGCCCGCTGCTAGAATGCCCAAGCCGGGCTTGGCCATGTGGCGGTGCGCGGTTGCAACCTGATCCGTGAACGTGACCGGCGCATTGACTGGCCGCGTTCCACCTCGAGGGTTTCGTGACCGGGATCTGGTACGTCGTCGGGTTCGTCATCGCCGGCACAGGATTCGTCTTCGGGACGATTGGCCTCGCCTGGCTGATCTCCCACCGCACCCGCGGTGATGAGCACAAGGGCTACCCGTATGAGTCGGGCATCGACACCTACGGTGACCCGCACGCCCGCTTCGGCATCTCGTTCTACATCTACGCCCTGATGTTTGTCGCGTTCGACATCGAGGTGGTGTTCATCTACCTGTGGGCCCTGGTGTTCCAAGACCTGCTGATGAGTGGCTTCATCAGCATGCTGATCTTCGTCGGCATCCTCATGCTTGGCCTGGCCTATGCGTGGCGCAAGGGAGTGCTCTCGTGGCGATGACCCCCGACGGCCCCGATGCGGCCAAGGACCTTGTGGCCGCTCCCGTCGGCGACGTCACGTCCCCGATCATCGTCCCCAACACGCTGTGGACATCCGAGCGCGCGGGGGCATACCTGGGCACCAGCCCCGCGTACACGCACCTGCGCGAGCTTGAGGGCTCGGAGCTGGTCAACCGCGACAACGCGCGCTGGGGCCAACTCGAGGTCATCCCCACCAAGGCCGACCTTGTGGTGGACCTGATCCGCATGAACAGCCTCTGGCCGCTGCTGTCGGGCCTGGCCTGCTGCGCCATCGAGATGATGTCCGCGGCCACCTCCAAGAACGACATGGACCGCTGGGGCATGTTCCCGTTCCGGGCCTCGCCGCGGCAGGCGGACGTCCTCATCGTCGCAGGCACCCTCACCACCAAGATGGCCGGACCGCTGGTCCGCCTCTGGGAGCAGATGCCGGAGCCGAAGTGGTGTGTTGCGATGGGTGACTGCACCTGCTCGGGCGGTCGCTACAAGCGCTCGTACAGCACCATCGAGGGCATCGACCGGGTCCTGCCCGTGGATGTCTACGTCCCGGGCTGTCCGCCCCGCCCGGAAGGCCTGATCTACGGGATGATGAAGCTTGGGCAGCTGATCAAGGAAAAGCGCGGCAACTGGCCCGATCACGTCGTCGGCCCCAACGTGCCCGAGGACGTCTAGACATGGACCGAGTCCTAAAGGCCCGCCTTGAGGCGCGGCTCGCTGACCACCTGGCACGCCCAATCCGGCAGCGCCATGACCAGACCGAGATCCGGATCCGCCCCGCGGACCTGCTGGAGGTGATGCGGGCGCTTCACGATGATCCGGACCTGGACTTCGCGATCATCGCGGACCTCGCCGGCGTGGACACTGGCACAACCATGCAGGTGGTCTACCACCTGTGGTCCGCCACGACGCCGGACTGGCTCCGCGTCATCGCCGAGGGCATGCCCCGCGAGGATCCGCGCATCCCGTCGCTCACCGGGCTCTGGCCCGGCGCCGAGTGGATGGAGCGCGAGACGTACGACATGTTCGGCATCATCTTCGAGGGCAACCGCGATCTGCGGCGCATCTACATGCCGCCCGATTACGCGAGCTTCCCGCTCCGCAAGGACTTCTATCTCCCCGACGATGCGGCACGCTCCCCCGGCGGCGGCGCCCGCCACGTGGAGCAGCCAAACGCACCCGTTGTGACCAGCCCGCGCGCCCCGCGCCGCACGGTGAGGGCCTGAACTGATGACCGCCCCCGCCGGCGTCGACCACCACGCTTCGGAGGACGACCCCCGAATCATGCTCGACGGCCAGATTGGCCAGTACGAGCAGGTTCCGCCGTACCCGCCGCGCACCGAGCGTGAAGCGGAGTTCTACTCGCTCCGAGACGGCGAGATGTTCCTCAACATGGGACCCCAGCACCCGTCCACGCACGGCGTGCTGCGCATCGTGCTCAAGATCAACGGCGAGAACGTCGTGGATCTGGACCCGGTCCTGGGCTACCTCCACCGCGGGGTGGAGAAGCTGTGTGAGAACTCGGACTATCACCACATCATCAGCCAGCTCGACCCGCTGGAGTACGTGAGCTCGCTCTTCATGGAGTGGGCGCCCGTCATGTCGTTCGAGAAGCTGCTCGACGTGCAGGTGCCGCGCCGCGCGGAGTACATCCGCGTCCTCAGCGGCGAGCTGCTCCGCGTCGCCAGCCACGTCCTGTTCCAGGGCTGGATGGCGCTGGACCTCGGCGGCCTCGCCCCCATTCTCTACAGCTTCATCGAGCGCGACGAGATCGTGGAGATGCTGGCGGCGCTCACCGGCCAGCGAATGCTGTTCAACTACTTCAGGATCGGCGGCGTCAACGGCGACCTGAACCACGAGTTCATGTCCCGTCTTGGCGACTGGATGAGCCGGGCGCTGGTCCAGCACGAGGCCAACATCGGCCTGCTCAACGAGAACGAGATCTTCATCCGCCGCATGCGCGACATCGGGCGCCTCGACGCCGAGACCGCCAAGCGCATGGGTGTCACGGGCCCCAACATCCGGGCCGCCGGCGTGCCGTTCGACGTGCGACGCGCGCATCCGTACTCCGTCTACCCGGAGCTGGAGTTCGACATCCCCGTTCGCGGCGCTGGCCCCCTTGGCGGCGACTCGCTGGACCGCTACCTGCTGCGTTTGGACGAGGTGCGCCAGAGCATCCGGATCATCGACCAGTGCCTCCACCAGATGCCCGACGGCCCCGTCATGGCCCGCTTGCCGCGGCTCCTGCGCCCTCGGCCGGGTCGAGCGTGGGCAGCCGTCGAATCGCCGCGCGGCCTGTTCGGCACCTACGCCATCTCGGACGGAACCGACCAGCCGTTCCGGCTGAAGATCCACGACCCCTCGTTCGTCAACATGCAGCTGGTGGGCTTGCTGATGAAGAACAACCTGATCGCGGACACGATGGCCGTCATGGCCTCGCTTGACCCGGTCATGGGCGGTATCGACAAGTGACCGCTGTCAGCCGATCCCTGGGCCAGGTGACCACCGCGGGCAAGATCATCATCCCGCTGCTCCTGATCATCCTCGTGGTGGGCCCCATTGCGACGTACCTGCTGGCCACCGTTGCCGGACCGGTCATCGTGGACGTCCTCAACTCAAACCTCGGCATCGTGAGGTTCGTGGTCGCCATCACGGGCGTGCTCCTGTTCAGCATCCCGGCCGCGTTCATCATCATCTACATGGAGCTGAAGGTCATCGCCTTCATGAACCTCCGTATCGGTCCGGACCGGGTTGGCCCCAAGGGCGCCGCCCACTCCGTCGTCGCCGGCCTCAAGGTCCTCACCAAGGAGGACTTCAGCCCCAATGCCGCAGACCGCACGGTCTTCACGTGGGCGCCGGTCATCGTGTTCCTCACCAGCGTGATGACGTTCCTGGTCATCCCGTTTGGCCCGGGCCTCGTGGGCGCCAAGCTCAACATCGGCGTCCTGTACCTGTTCTCCGTGGGCGGGATGACGGTCGTGGGCCTGCTGCTCGCGGGCTGG
>JANYAA010000014.1 GCA_025355255.1 Chloroflexota bacterium
GGCAAGGAGCTCCTTGTCCTCATCGGTCGCCGCATCGCCCGCCTTCGTCACCTTGACGAGCTGCTCCTCGAGGTTGGGGAGGAACTCGTGGAGCGGCGGATCGATCAAGCGGACGACAACCGGTAAGCCGCTCATGGCCGCGAGGATGCCCTCGAAGTCGCCCTGCTGCAGGACTTCGAGCTTGGCCATTGCCGCGTCAAACGTGGCGAGCGCGTCGGCCTCTTCCACCGTGAGCTCTGCAGCCGCGGCGACCTTCCCCTTGGCGCGGGTGGCCATATTCGCGACGAGGATCGCGCCGCGCACGATCTCGAGCCGCTCGCCCTCGCGAAACATGTGCTCCGTGCGGCAGAGGCCGATGCCCTGGGCCCCGTAGGCACGAGCCTGCGCGGCTTCCTCGGGCTTGTCGGCGTTGGTCCAGACCTGCATGCGGCGGATCGCGTCGGCCCAGCCGAGCACAACCTGGAGCTCCGTCTGGTCCTCGTAGCGGGCCTCGACGGTCGGCAGCGCGCCGACGAAGACCTCGCCCGTGGAGCCGTCAACGCTGATCCAATCGCCCTCGGAGAACGAGATCCCGGAGTTGGATGACGACGCGGACTTGGTGCTGTAGTCAACAACCAGCTCCGAGCAGCCCGCGACGCAGGGCTTGCCGATCTGCCGGGCAACTACCGCGGCGTGCGAGGTGGCGCCACCCTTGGCCGTGAGAATGCCCTGCGCGACAGCCATGCCGTGGAAGTCGTCCGGGCTGGTCTCGACGCGGACCAGGACAACCTTCTCGCCCCGCTCCACCCACTCGACCGCGAGGTCGGCGTTGAAGACGACGCGGCCAACCGCAGCGCCGGGTGACGCGTTGAGGCCGCTGGCGATCTTCTTCGCGGACTTGCGTGCCTTGGGATCGAACTGGGCTCGGAGGAGCTGGTCCACCTGGGCCGGCTCAACTCTGGCGACGGCCTCCTCCTTGGTGATGAGGCCCTCGTCCACCATCTGGATGGCGATCTTCACGGCTGCCGCGGCGGTGCGCTTCGCGATGCGCGTCTGGAGCATCCAGAGCTTGCCGCGCTCGATGGTGAACTCGAGGTCCTGGACGTCGCGGTAGTGCGCCTCGAGCTGGTTGCCGATGCGGACGAACTCCTCGTACGCCTCCGGCATCTCCACCTTGAGCTGGCTGATCTTCTCGGGCGTCCGGATCCCGGCCACCACGTCCTCGCCTTGGGCGTTGACGAGGTATTCGCCGTAGAGCTCCTTGGTGCCGTCAAACGTGTTGCGCGTGAACGCGACGCCGGTCCCGGAGTCATTGCCCATGTTGCCGAAGACCATGGACATCACGTTCACGGCGGTGCCGAGGTCGTGCGCGATCTTCTGGCTGTTGCGGTAGTCGTTGGCGCGCTTGCCAAACCAAGAGGCGAAGACCGCCTTGATGGCGAGGTCAAGCTGCTCGTAGACCTCCGTGGGGAACTCGCGGCCGGTGTCCTCGCGGACGACCTGCTTGAACACGACGACAAGCGCCTGGAGGTCCTGGACCGTGAGGTCGGTGTCCTTGGCGTCCTTGCCGTGCTTCCCCTTGGCGTGCTCGAGCGGCTCGTCGAATCGCGCCGCGTGAACGTCCATGACGATGCGGCCAAACATGCCGATGAACCGGCGATAGGCGTCCCAGCCGAAGCGCTCGTTCCCTGTGAGGGCGATCAGGCCGTGGAGCGTCTGCTCGTTGAGGCCCAGGTTCAGGACCGTGTCCATCATGCCCGGCATGGAGAACGCCGCACCCGAGCGCACGGACACGAGCAGCGGGTTCTTCGGATCGCCGAAGCCCTTGCCGGAGCGCCGCTCAACCTGCTTCACGGCATCCAGGACGTCGTCCCAGAGACCCGCGGGGAGCTGCTTGCCGCTGGCGAAGTAATCGTTGCAGGCTTCGGTGCTGATCGTGAAGCCTGGCGGCGTGGGCAGACCGGCGAGGGTCATCTCGGCGAGGCCCGCGCCCTTGCCGCCGAGCAGAGACTTCATCTTGCCGTTGCCTTCGGCCGTGCCGTCGCCCCAGGCGTAGATGTAGCGCTTGGCGGCTTTGCGCGCGCGCTCCGCAGAGACGCTGCCGGCGGTTGCCGCCGCGGCTTTGCCCGCCTTGCCCTTCGGGGCCCCGGGCGCGCTGTGATCCTTCTTGTGGCTCTTGGCCATCGGGATGGAGCTCCTCGTGTACGACACGGGCTCTGGTCTCTGGACGCTTGAGCCCGCGAACAAATGACCTGCAGGGATCGCCCGCAATTGTACGCCGCCGATCTCGATGGGCCCGGTTGCGGCTCGGTTGCGATCACCAATCCATGCCCACAGTCATGCGGCGGCCTGCGTGATTGTGCGTGACGACGGCACCTTGGCGGCCGGGCCGGAGGACACCTCGCTACGCGCCCGGCGACCGTGGGGCAGGTGCCGCGAAGCCCGCCTGACCCGGGCCAAACGGCGACCGGCGGCTCGGCGGCTCGGCGGTCTGGCTGCCGCCCTCTGGGGCGCCCGGAGCGGGCTACACTTGCGCTGTCGCCGCCCCGGGTCGTCTCGACGCGGGCTGGGGAGCGGCCAAACACCCTCAGGAGCCAACACCGTGACCTTGCCCGTTGAGGACAGCCGAGTCATCGACATCTTCGCGGATGTCTACAACGCCACGCTGGTGCACCGCGAGGATCTGACCGCGGACCTGGCGTACTTCCGGGTCAAGATGGACGGACCTGCCCCGGCATTCACGCCAGGCCAGTACATGACGGCGGGCGTCGTGACGGACGGCAAGCTGCTCCAGCGACCTTACTCCGTCGCGTCGGGGCCCTCCACGTCGGACACCACGGGTTTTGAGCTCTTTGTCCGCCACGTGCCCATCGTCCGCTTCACCACCGCGCTCTGGCGCCTGCAGGTTGGCCACCGGATGCGGATGATCGGCCCCAAGGGCAAGTTCATGCTGGAGCCGGACGACACGCGAACCCACGTCTACATCTCCACGGGAACCGGGATCGCGCCCTTCGTCGCGATGATCCGCGAGACCATGGCGCAGGGGAAGCCGCGCAGGACCGTGATGATCAACGGCTGCTCCTTCGCGGACGAGCTGGGCTACCGCGCTGAGCTTGAGGCCTGGGAGCAGGATCCCGCGTATCGGCTGAGCTACGTGCCCACGATCTCCCGAGCCAAGGACCCGCGCAACGCGGGCTGGACCGGCCGCACGGGTCGCGCGGAGCAGATCATCACGGACACCTGCAAGGAGTTTGGGCTCAAGCCGGACAGGACCGTGGTCTACATCTGCGGCAACCCCGAGATGATCCTCAACGCGGAGCGCACGCTGATGGACCGGGGCTTCCCAGAGTTCCACGTCAAGAAGGAGCTCTACTGGCCGAAGGGCAAGGCGCCAACCCCCGACCCGGTGGCCGAACCCACCGCGCAGGGCCCCGGTCCCGCCTGAGGCCAAGTCACGGCCTGGGGCCCCGAACGGCCCCTGCCCATGTGACAATCGGACCACAGCACGGGGCCGTCGGAGGGTAACGCGCACGGGGGTGCCTGCCCGACCATGCCCTAGTCACCCGTACCAGTGAACCAGCGAGGATCCCTTGCACAGCGTCCTGGAGCGCGAACAGCTCTCCCCCAACGTCGTCCGTCTCGTCGTCAATGCTCCGCGCATCGCCAAGGTCCGCCGACCCGGCCAGTTCGTCATCGTCCGCCGGGGTCCCGGCGGTGAGCGGATTCCGCTCACCATCGCGGACAACGATCCCGAGGCCGGCACCATCACGTTGATGATCCAGGCGATCGGCGCGTCCACCACCGAGCTCACCAACCTCCAGGTGGGCGACACCATTCAGGACGTCGCGGGCCCCCTGGGCGCCGAAACGCACCTGCCCCCGGCCGGCACGCACGCGGTCTGTGTCGGCGGCGGTGTCGGCACGGCGGTGCTCCTGCCCATCGTCCGCGCCCTCGGCGAGAAGGGCGTCAAGGTCACCAGCGTCATCGGCGGCCGCTCCAAGGAGTGGGTCATCCTCGAGAAGGAGCTTCGCGAGGCGGGCGACGTGGTCACCTGCACCGACGACGGCTCGTACGGTCGGCACGGCTTTGTCACGCAGGCCCTGAAGGACCTGCTGGACGCGGGCGGCGTGGACAACGTGTACGCCATCGGCCCGGTGCCGATGATGCGGGCCGTCGCCGAGATGACCAAGCCGTACGGCGTCGAGACCACGGTGTCGCTCAACGCGATCATGGTGGACGGCACCGGCATGTGCGGCGGCTGCCGCGTCACCATCGGCGGCGAGACCAAGTACGCCTGCGTTGACGGCCCCGAGTTCAACGCACACCAGGTGAACTTCCAGGAGCTCGCGGACCGGCTGACCACCTACCGCTCGTTTGAGACATCCGCTCTTGAGCGCAAGAAGGCCGAGGAGGCGGCGGCGCTTGGCGCCTGCGCCACCACGGAGGTGCAGGCGTGAGCGAGACGGAGGGCGTCAAGGCCCCGCTCAGCAACAAGGAGCGGATGACCATCGACCGGGTCGCCATGCCGGAGCAGGCAGGCGATGCGCGGGCGCACAACTTCGGCGAGGTCAACCTCGGCCTCACCTACCAGCTCGCGATGCTGGAGGCCGAGCGCTGCATCCAGTGCCCCAAGCCCTTCTGCGTTGACGGCTGCCCGGTGCGGGTGGACATTCCGCGCTTCATCAAGTCGCTGCGTGACGGCGACCTGCCGGCCGCGGCGGAGAGCCTGCTGGGCGACAACGCGCTGCCGTGCGTGACCGGCCGGGTCTGCCCGCAGGAGACGCAGTGCGAACAGGTCTGCATCCGCGCCAAGAAGGGCAACCCGGTGGCCATCGGCTATCTGGAGCGCTTTGTGGCGGACTGGGCGCAGGCCAACCCGGACGCGCTGCCAACGGCAAACCCCACGCAGACCGGCAAGAAGGTCGGCATCGTCGGGTCCGGCCCGGCGGGCCTCACCGCAGCCGGCGAGCTGGTGAAGAAGGGCCACGACGTCACGGTGTTCGAGGCGTTCCACGCCCCGGGCGGCGTGCTGATCTACGGCATCCCGGAGTTCCGCCTGCCCAAGGACATCGTCCAGGCCGAGGTGGACCGGCTCCAGCGCGCGGGCGTCAAGCTGGAGCTGGACGCCATCGTGGGCCGGACGTACACCATCCCGGAGCTGCGCGAGGACTACGACGCGCTGTTCCTGGCGGTTGGCGCGGGGCTGCCGGTGTTCATGAACGTGCCGGGAGAGAACTTCAAGGGCGTGTACAGCGCCAACGAGTACCTCACCCGCGTGAACCTCATGGGCGCCTGG
Organism: Chloroflexota bacterium; assembly: GCA_025355255.1. Taxonomy (GTDB): domain Bacteria; phylum Chloroflexota; class Limnocylindria; order Limnocylindrales; family CSP1-4; genus CAIXZV01. The sequence continues at coordinate 5,276 of JANYAA010000014.1, forward strand.
AGCCCCAACTCGCAGACCCCCATCCTCCACGGCCAGAAGGTTGTGGTGGTGGGCGGCGGCAACGTGGCGATGGACTCCGTCCGGACCGGGCGCCGTCTGGGCGCTGAGGAGGCGACGATCGTCTACCGGCGGTCCGCGGACGAGCTCCCGGCCCGCAAGGAAGAGGTCCACCACGCCAAGGACGAGGGCGTCAGGTTTGAATTCCTCGCCGCGCCCGTCGAGGTCCTCGCGGACGAGAACCGCTGGGTCACCGGCCTGCGGTGCATCCGCATGGAGCTCGGCGAGCCCGATGCCTCCGGCCGACGCCGCCCCAAGGCCATCCCCGGCTCCGAGTTCGTCATCGACTGCGACCTCGTCGTCGTGGCGATCGGCACCAAGGCCAACCCGCTGCTCACAGGCTCCGCCCCCGAACTGAACGTGAACGAGTGGGGCTACCTGATCACCGACGAGTACGGCATGAGCAGCCTGCCCGGCGTCTTCGCCGGCGGCGACATCGTCCGCGGCGCCGCCACCGTGATCCTCGCCATGGGTGACGGCAAGCGCTCTGCTGCAGCCATCGACAGCTGGCTCAACGGCGTCTGGCCGCCCCCGCCCGAGGCAAACGCCGCCAAGCCCAAGAAGGAAGCCGCAGTCGCGGGCAACTAGGCCCTCGCTCCGATCGTCCCGTCGTTGCCGGTCAGCTGAGCATCACCTGGCCGCCGGTCACGGGCAGCGCCTGACCCGTCTCGTACTGCTGTGCCACGAGGTAGTGGATGGCCTCGAGGACATCGGCGGGCGTACAACCGCGGCCCATGGGGACCTTGGCCTCGTAGGCATGCCGGACGTCCTCAACCGTCATGGCACCCGGGACCTTGCCGGTCCGCAGATACTGGACGAATAGCCCGTTAACCGGGTCCGACCACAGCGGGCCATCGAGGAAGTTGCCGGGGCAGATGGCGTTGACCTTGATCCCGTCGCCGACGAGCTCGAGGGCGAAGGACTGCGTGAGGCCGATGCCGCCGAACTTGGAGCCCGAGTAGGCGCTGTTGCGGCTGGAGCCCTGAAGGCCGGACTTGGAGTTGATCTCGATGATGTCGCTCCACCAGGCGGAGTTCGCGGCATGCTGCGCGGCCATGACCGGCGCGGCATGCTTCACCGCGAGGAAGTAGCCGCGGTAGTTGACCTTCGTCACGAGGTCGAAGTCCGCGAGTGGCTGGGTCACGACGCCTCCCGCGCGCAGGACGCCCGCGTTCGAGACGAGGATGTCGAGGCCGCCGAAGCGGCGGACCACCGCATGCACCCCGGCCGCAACACTCGCCTCGTCCGTAACGTCCATGGCGACGGCGAAGGCACGCCCTGCTCCAAACCGCGCCTCCAGCGCGTCGGCGTTGGCCTGGGCCAGCGGCGCGTTGAGGTCCGCCAGCACGACGTGGGCACCCTCGGCAACGAGGCCTTCCGCGATGGCGAGGCCGAAGCCCTGGGCGGCACCGGTGACGAGAGCGATGCGCCCGAAGGCCCGGCCCTCGCCGCGCTCGCCAGCGGCGATCCCCTTGCGGTACGACTCGGCCTCCCATTCCTCGATGAAGCGGCGCTCCCGCTGGGCGAGGTGCCGGACGCCGCCGAGGCGGTTCGCGGCCTCGCCTACCCGGAGCGCGTCAAGATAGATGTGGCGGGCCGTGTCAGCTTCGGCCCAGGTATCGCCGATGGCGAACAGGCCGGACCCGGGCACGACCACGATGGCCGGTGGCTCCCCGTGCGCCGCGACGTGCGCCGCGAGGCTGGCGGCCGCCCGCGGACCCGCGTTGGAGGCCTCCACTGCTTCGAAGTCCAGGAGAAGCGGCCAAGAGCCCGCGTACACGATCTGGTCGGGCGTCAGGGGCCCGCCCTCCACGAACGCGCGGCCCGCGGGTGTCGCGGTGAACCCGGTGCCAGGCGTCTCGTCGAACACGAGGACGCGGCGCCGGCCCGACGAGAGCAGGGCGCGAAGCGCGGGCGCCAGCGCGTCGACGATGGCGGTTGTCCTGGCGGGGTCCGTCGCGGGGGCGTCGGTGGCCGGGCCAGCGGCGGCGACGGCTGCCGCGACCGCTTCCACGAGGCGGCGGCACGCGTCTTCGATCTCCGCAACGGTGTTGGCGGAGACGATGAGCCCGTGGTTCTGCATGAGCGTCACGCGCGGCGGCGCGTTGCCGGTACGCGCTGCGTGGGTGGCCCGGGCGTCGCGGATCACGCGCGCCAGCGGGAGGCCAGGATCCGTGTACGGCACCCAGACGACGTCGTCGCCGAACAGCCGGCGTGCCACCGCCTCGCCGTCCGCGTTGCACGTGACGGCGTTGATCAGGATCGGGTGCGTGTGGAGGACGAACCGCTCGGGCAACAGGGCGTGGAACAGCAGCTCCACCGACGGGCGCCGCCCGCCCGCGGGATCCAGGCGCGCCGCGTCGCCGGCCCGGATCACGGGGTCTTCGCCGGGGGTCTCCCCCACCTCGGGCGCCTCGAGTCGCTCGAGCAGACGGGCGATGTCCAGGCGCACGAGGTCGGTCGCCTGGAGCGTCGCGAGCGGCACGCCGCTGGGCTTGATCCACAGGATGCCGTCGGCCTTGGCGGACGCGTTACCGCCACCGCCCCGCGAGAACTCCGGGTCCCGTCCAAACCGCTGCGCGAGCGAGACGAGCTCGTCGAGGAC
>JANYAA010000026.1 GCA_025355255.1 Chloroflexota bacterium
CGGGCGAGGGCGCCGCGCGCGCCGGCGGGGCGGAGGCCCGCGGCCTGCTCGGCGCTGATGCGGAAGTCGCGCGTGCGGGCGGGCGGCGGCAGGGCCGGGAGCGCCGCGGCGATGGCGCGCAGGTCCCGGTGCAGCGCGGCACACCCGGCGCACCCGGCGACCAGCGCTTCGGCCTCGGCCAGCTCGCGCCCGGCGGCGTCCCCCGCGGCATACGCGGCGACGAGCGAGGGGTCGTGGCCCTCGTGCGCGGTGGTCGGGCGGTCCGCGCTCATGCCCCCACCTCGCGGAACAGCGACATGTGGTCCGTCAGCCGGTCGCGCAACGCCAGCCGCCCGCGGTGGATGCGCGACTTCACCGTGCCCAGAGAGACACCAGTGAGGTCCGCAATCTCCTGGTAGTCGTAACCCTCAACGTCGAACAGCACGATCGCGTGGCGCTGGTCCGGCGTGATGGCCGCGAGGGCATGCTGCAGGACGCGCGAGCGCTCGCCCTCAAGCGCGGTGCGCTCTGGATCGGCTTCGGGCCCGGCAGGCGGCTGCCACGAATCGTCTTCGAGCTCCGGGTACGGCTGCGACGGCCGGCGCTTCCGGAGGCGTTGTTGGTCCATCGCGGCGTTGATGGCGATGCGGCTCAGCCAGGAACGGACGCTGCCGCCCCGGAAGCCCGCCAGGTTCCGGTAGGCCGAGAAGAACGCCTCCTGCACCGCGTCGTTGGCCTGGTCCGGATCCGGCACCATGCGTGCCACGAGCGAGAACAGGTGGTCCTGGTAGCACGTGACGATGTCGTTGAAGGCGTCGAGGCTGCCCGCCTGCGCCCGCTCCATCAGGATCTGGTCCCGACGCCGGACAAGGTCATCGGCGGCATCCGCCGGACGCGAGTCCTGCACGACGAGATCGACCCTCCCTGGCGCGACAGCAGCGATGGTGAAGCCGGCCGAGTCTAGCATCGGGCAGCTGGGCATTCAGCGGCGGTCGGGGCGACAAGCGGGTGCATCGCCGTCCTGACGCCTGTCGGCGGCACGTGGTTCCACGGCCTCGGGTCAGGCGCCCGGCTGGGCTACGATTGCGCCTCCGGCCGGAGTGGCGGAACGGTATACGCGGCGGTCTCAAACACCGCTGGCCGAAAGGTCTTGTGGGTTCGAATCCCACCTCCGGTACCACATCTCGGCGCTACACCCCGCGGCGCGCCATCCAGTCCGACGGTGTGAGCACCGACACCACGGACGCAGCTCTGTCGACAACCTCACCGTCAAGCGTGATGAGCGCACAGCCCGCGACGAGTGCTATGGCGACATAGACGGCATCCGCGGCGCGCAGGCGCAGATCGCTGGCCAGGGTGGCGGCGCGCAGCGCGGCATCCGCATCGAGATCGTGAACCGTCAAGCCGGGCATCGCCAGCGCAGCCTGGCCGACGCGACGGGCGAACGCACCGTCACTTGTACGCCGGGCCGCCGCGGCCGTCACCTCGACAATGGCGATTGCCGGCTGGTGAATCTCGAGCCCAGAGGACAAGATCAGCCGGAGCGCCTCGGTCGAGTCCGAGTGGGCCTTCTCGTCCCGCAGCGCCGCCGCAACCAGAACAGACGCGTCGATCGTGAGCACTCAGCGACGCTCAGCGAGGATGATCTCGCTGGCGGGGCGAGCATCAACGGCCCTGCTCAGGAGCTCGTCGCCGAGCAGCTGCCAGCGAGCCAGCCATTCCGCCCCGGTGGCCTGGTCCCCGGCGCCCGTCGGCTGCGGGAGATCCTCGCCAACCCACGTCGTGTAGAGCTCGATGGTTACGTCGCGGACTGCGCGCCCATCGAGAGCGGCGCGGGCCTTGACCCGCCGGTACAACGCGTCTGGAATATCGATGGTGGCTTTCATGTTTCCTGTATACCTGTATCAGGCTGGCGGGTCAACCGCCGGCGCTCAGGCGAGACGCAGATCCACCACGCCATCGCCAACCCGGCGGCGCACCTCGGCCACGAGGTCCGCGTCGTACGCCACGCCTCGCAGCTCCATCGGCAACGCGTCACCGCCCGGCGCCGGAACGTGGACCACCACGCGCGTGGCTCCTGGGCGCTCACGCAGGACCACTTTGAAGGCCTGCATGGCCGAGACGACGCGATCCGTGCCCGCGGCTCGCGCAAAATGGACGTGGAGTACGGCGTCACGGGGCGCCTCCACCGGGAGCGACGGCGCCTGGGCGGCCTCGACAGCCCGCGAGCCGGCCTCTTCGGGCAGCGGCGGCTCCTCGCGATTCTGGTCGCGCTGGCTGGAACCTGCGGAGAAGCCGGGCGGTTCGGCATACGTGGCTACCGGTTCTGTCGGGCGCTCTACAAGGACCCGGACCGCAGCGGGCGGCGGTGTCGTCGGTGAAGCTGCCTGCTGGCGCGGCTGCTGATGGGGCGCACTCCCCTGCCCGGTCGGCCGGTTGCCGTAGCCATTGCCAGTGCCATTGCCGTTGCCGCCGCCCAGCCCACCGGCACCCGCACCGCCAGCTGCGCGCCGGCTTGAGCGCTTGTCCAGCGCACCCACCTCGCGGCCAAACGCCTCCGGACCGCCCTCCACGATGACGTACCAGTCCCAGGCCGAGTCCGCCAGGATCTGCACGTCATCGCCGCGGTGGTCCACTCGACCGGCCACCAGCAGGATCGCCCCCTCGCGCCACGTCCCGGTCGTGGTCTCGTAGGTCTTGGGGAAGACCACCACCTCCACGGTGCCCTGGAGGTCCTCGATCGTCACCACGGCCATCAGCGATTTGGTCTTTGTGACGATGGAGCGGACACCCGTGACGATGCCGCCCATCACCACACGCTGGCCGTCAAGCGACTCATCCTTGAGGTCACTCGAATACGCGGTCACATACAGGCCAACCTGTTCCGCCACCGAGCCCATGGGGTGGTCCGAGAGATAGAGCCCCATGAGCTCCTTCTCCCAGCGCAGCCGCTCGCGGACCGGCGTCTCAGGCGTGACGGGCAGGGGCCGCGCCAGCGTGGGCCCCTCAGCGCTGCCCATATCGAAGAGCGAGGTCTGGCCGCTGATCCGGTCGCGCTGGGCGGACTGGCCGGCGGCCAGCGCATCGTCCAGCCCAAGCAGGATCTGCGCCGGGTGGCCAAAGGCCGCCATCGCGCCAACACGCGCCAGCGACTCCAGCACTTTGCGGTTGGTCAGCCGCACATCCACCCGCGAGCAGAAGTCCGTCAGCGAGCGGAATGCACCGCCGGTTTCGCGCGCCCGGATGATCGACTCGATGGCGCTGTCGCCCACGTTCTTGACGGCCAGCAGGCCGAAGCGGATCGAATCGCCCTCCACGG
>JANYAA010000016.1 GCA_025355255.1 Chloroflexota bacterium
TGTCCGGCGTGACGTTGACGCCGGACGACGCCAGCGACCGGCCGCCGAACAGCGACTGGACCCAGTAGGCGGGGTTGCGCGGGTCGGTGGTGACGATGCGCGCGTAGCGGAGCTCGCGGGCGACTGCGGCGAAGCGTCCCATCAGCCGGCCCCCCCGATCAGATCGATCCGATCATTGACGACCGCCGCGATCTCTTGGTTCGCCGCATGCCGGGCGCGCTCGATGGCGTCATCTCGTCGGTGCTTGGCCCACCAGTGATCCTCGAGCAGCCTTTGCCGGAGGAACCGACTGCCGCACTCTGGGCACGCGAGAACATCGCGCCGGAGAGCGAAGCGTCCCATCAGGCCCTCCCCCGCTTCCCCGACGCGGCCGAGGCGATGAGGAACAGCCCGGCCACCAGCCACGGCCCGGCCGGGGAGACGAACCCGGACGCCACGGCCAGGCAGGCGGCCCCGGCCACGGCCAGCGCGTCGTCTGCGGCCCGGGCGGATGCCGACCAGGCGCGCGTGGATGCTCGGCGCAGGATGCTAGACATACGCGATTCCTCGGACCTCGTAAATCGACGGCTCGTCCTCGGGGGCGGCCGTCATGGTCATGGCCGCGTGGTAGGCGAGGATGTCCGCCAGCGCGCCGTCGATCTTGCGGCGGTCGTCGCCCTTGACCGGGACGGACGGGACGCGGCCGTCGTCGTCGGCGCGCGCGCCCCGCGGGTGGGCGGCGTGGACGGCCCGCACGTGCTCGGACACCACGGCGTCCCCGTCGTGGGTGTGGGATCCGGTCGCCACGGCCGTGCGCCAGCGGTCGAACACGGGCGCCATCTGGCGGGCCGAGTTGGTGTCGAAGGGCACCACCACGGCCTCCCCGTAGAGGCCCTGCCAGCGCGTGATCTCGTCGCGCCAGTAGGCGGCGTCAGGGCGCATAAGCCCCACGCTGTAGCGCGCGAAGGCGTCCGCCACGGCGGCCTCCACCTCGGCCCGCGGCACGCGCCAGTCCTCGCCCGGGTGGGCCAGCGCCCAGGCGCGCATCGCGTCGCCGGTCGGTCGCACCCAGCTCCAGCCGGGCAGGCTGAACGAGTAGCCGTCAGCGAGGCAGGCCCTGAGCACCGTGGAATCGAGCGCCAGGCTGCCATCGAAGCCGAGCCCCACGCGGGACCCGGCGGGCACCTCGCGCGTCCGCGCCAGCGCGTCCCACGCGCGGGGGTCCACGGCGACGGAGCGCCCCGCCGACCGCAGGTTGAAGTAGAAGCGGAGCGCGTCGTCCCAGTCGGTGGCGGGGTCCGCGAGCTCGGCCATGATGCGGTCCAGCGGCGCCCACCAGGATCCGCCGTAGACGAACTCCAGCTCGGCGCGCAGGCGCTCCGGCGGCCACTCGCGCAGGGGCTCGCCGCGGGCGCGGCGGCAGACGTGCAGCACGCCCGCCACGGGCTCGTCCCCGGACTCCTCGGCCACGGAGCGGAGGCCGATCACCGGGGCGTTCGTCGTCTCGAAGGTGCGGCCGTCCATCTTGGCGGCGTTGCGGCGGAGCGTCGCGGCGAGCCTCGTGCCGCCGTTGGACCGCAGCCACAGGTGCGTCTCGTCCAGCACCGCGAAGGTGACGCGGGCGCCCTCGCGGGTCCCGGCCTCGGCGGTGACGGACTTCATGGAGCCCGGGCGGTTCTCGCCGCGGAGGTACATGCGGGTGATGCCGGCGTCGATGCCCAGCTCGCGCGCGGCCCGCCCGTCGTTGGCGGTGAGCAGCGAGAGGACGACGCTCCACGTGTTGTCGGCCTGGTCCAGGCTCACCGCGGCGATCTCGACCTTGGGGTCGTACACGGGCACGGCGACCGGCTCGCCCGCGGCGTCCCACCCGCCGGGGTGGACGGGGCCTGCGAACTCGGCGATGGCGATGGCGGCCAGCAGCGGGGACTTGCCGAACCCCTTCGCCATCTCCAGGCGGGCGCGCCGGTAGTGGAAGTCGCCCGTGGCCGGGTCAAGCCGGTAGAAGTCGAGGACGATCTGCGCCTGCTCGTCGGTGAGCACGAGCGGCTGCGACGGGTCGGACGGGGACGGCAGGTGCTCGGCCATCCAGTCGAGCACGGCCCAGCCGAGGGTCGGGCAGGCGCCGCGCCCGGACCATCCCCGGCGGGCGGGCGCGGCGGTGGCGCGCTCGGCCACGGTCACGAGGCCACCGTCCGCAGGTGCTCGTAGCGGCTGGGGCGGGTGGCGGGCTCGCCCTCGGGCTGCGCCACGGGCGCGGCGTCGGCCCTGGGCGCCTGCCAGCGGCGGTCCTGTTGCCCCTTGAGTGTGATCCCGTAGCTATCCATGAGCTGGCGCATCTCCGAGCGCTCGGCGCCCGACGCCGTGCCCGCGGCGGACCTGGCCCACAGGCGGATGATGATCAGGAGGTTGGGCAGATCCTCCGGCGCCCAGTGCGCCGCGAACCACGAGCCCATCCACGCGGACCACGTTGCCCGGGCGAGACGGGAGCGGGACGGGCAGGGCGGGATGTCCCCGTGCTGCCACCCGGAGGCTGCCGACGGCTGCCACTCGCCCCGGATCGGGGCGTTGGTCCGGCGGCGGACCTCGGCCGGTGGAGCGCCGTGCCCGGCCATCAGGCCACCCACCGGAGCTGTACGCAACTGCGCGTGATTAGCTCATATCGGCTCACCGGGGAAGCCCCTGTGCCGTAAGCGGCCTTTGGCGCC
>JANYAA010000068.1 GCA_025355255.1 Chloroflexota bacterium
TCCCCGATGCCGGGCGCGGTCATCGTCGTCGCTCGCTCGGTGGGCGATCCGGTCCGCCGGGGAGACGTGATCCTGATCATCGAGGCGATGAAGATGGAGTACTCGTTGTCAGCTCCCCGGGACGGCGTTGTGTCGTCGCTCAATGTGTCGCTGGGCACGCAGGTCGCTCGGAACCAGCTCGTCGCGGTCGTCACGCCGGAGGCGTCGGCATGAGGCCGCCGGGGCTGCCCGTTCGCGTAAGCCAGCAGGACCTGCCGTCGCGCGTCACGATTTGGGAGGTGGGGGCCCGCGACGGTCTCCAGAACGAATCCGCCGTCCTTCCGGCTGCGACGAAGATCGAGCTCATCGAGCGACTGGCCGCCTGCGGCCTTCCGGTCGTCGAGGCGACGAGCTTCGTGCGGCCGGACCGCATCCCGCAGCTGGCGGACGCAGCCGACGTCATGGCCGGGCTGCACCGGTTGCCGGGCGTGCGCTACCCGGTGCTCGTGCCGAACGCCCGGGGTCTCGACGCCGCGGTCGGCGTCGGCGTCGACGAGATCGCCGTCTTCGTGAGCGCCACCGATTCCTTCGCGCGGCGCAACCTCGGAAGGCCGATGGCCAGCCAGATGGAGATGACCGCGCCGGTCGTTGCGCAGGCGCGATCGCTCGGCCTCGGCGTCCGAGGCTATGTCTCGATGTGCTTCGGCGACCCCTGGGAAGGCGTGGTCGAGCCAGCCCGGGTGGCTGAGGTTTGCGCGGAGCTGCTCGCCGCGGGGTGCACGGGTCTGAGCCTCGGCGACACCATTGGCGTCGCGACGCCCGGCCAGGTCCGCGCCCTCGTCGACCTCCTCGGGACTCGCGGGGTTCCAATGGACTCGGTCGGCGTCCACTTCCACGATACGTACGGGCAGGCTCTGGCGAACACCCTTGCCGCTCTCACGTCCGGCGTCGCGACCATCGACTCGTCCGCGGGGGGCCTCGGCGGCTGCCCCTACGCCGAGTCGGCCACGGGCAACCTCGCCACCGAGGACCTCGTCTGGATGCTCGACGGCCTCGGCATCGAGACCGGGGTTGACCTCGCCGCCCTGGTCGACACCTCGGCATGGATCGCAGATCGTCTCGGGCGGGCCCCGACATCGCGCGTCGTTCAGGCACTGGCGCGTTAAGCCCACACCGCGACGCGGTCGGCTCTGGGGTTACGGCTTCCTCGCCCGGCGCGGCTCACTGACCGCCGAGGATCCCCTCAAGCTGCCTGACATGCTCCTCGAGGTGGGTCACGACGAACCGGTCCATGAGCTGGTCGGCGGTCATGTCGCCGAGTCTCGCGTGCCGCCCGCTGCCGTTCCCGCTCCCCGGCGAGGCCAGATCGAGCCGCCGCTCCCAGCGCTCGATCCCTGTCTCGATCCGCGCGAACAGCTCGTGCAGCGGCAGCGTCCGATCGCGCTCGAGGATGCCGATCCGGAGCGGGTCCTCCGCCGTGCGCCCGAACGCCACCGGATCGGCCGATCCTCCGCCCGCAGCGAGCACCCGCTCATACTCGCCCAGCCAGTACGGCAACATCTCGGCTGTGTGGGCGAGCACCTCCCGCGGCCCCCACGACGCCTCCGGGCCGACCCCGAAGTTCTCCGCGAGGGGCCAGGGATCCCGCGCGGCAATCGGCCCGCGAAGTGCCTCGATGGCGACGCGCGAGGAGCGCAGGCGCGAGGACGGGTCGGCGATCGGCGGCAACTCGGTCATGGGCGGAGTCTCGCACGCTCACCGGGCGACCGCCACAGCGTGTCATACCCCGGCACGCTTGACCGTCCCGCGCGCGGCGCCCACAGTAGTACTAATCTGACCATCCGGGTGGCGGCAGGTCCGCGACCCGGCAGCATCCCGAGTCGGAGCATCCGATGACGCATACGGCCGCACTTCCTGCTTCTGCGGGCCAGAACGGCACGCCCGAGGCGAACCAGTCGGGCGCCCGTGTCAACAAGGACGCCTTCGCCGAGGCGAAGGACTTCCTCCCCCTCGACGGCCTCGACCACGTCGAGTTCTGGGTCGGCAACGCCCGCCAGGCGTCCGCCTACCTCCGGGCGCTGTGGGGCTTCACGCCCATCGCGTACTCCGGGCTCGAGACCGGCGTCCGGGACCGCGCGTCGTACGTGATGCAGCAGCACGACATCCGGATCGTGCTCACGGCACCGCTCACGCCCGACGGCGAGATCGCTGAGCACGTCCGCGAGCACGGCGACGGTGTGCGGGACATCGCGTTCGCCGTGCAGGATGTCGATTCGGCTTGGCGCGAGACGACAGGCCGGGGTGCCCGCTCCGCGATGGAGCCGGTCGCCATCGACGGCGGTGAGGACGGGACCCTCCGCCGGAGTGCTGTCTGGACGTATGGCGACGTCCGCCACAGCTTCATCGACCGGCGCGACTACCGCGGGGCCTTCGCGCCGTCGTACCGCAAGGTGAAGAAGCCGGCGGCCGCAGCCGGTGGGCTCAGCCTGCTCGAGATCGACCACTGCGTCGGCAATGTGGCGCTCGGCGAAATGGACACCTTCGTTGACTACTACCGCGACGTGTTCGGGTTCGCCCAGCTCATCCACTACGACGACACGGTCATCCACACTGACTTCAGCGCGCTCATGTCGAAGGTCATGACCAACGGCACCGGCCGCGTCAAGTTCCCGATCAACGAGCCCGCCCCGGGCAAGAAGAAGAGTCAGATCCAGGAGTTCCTCGACTGGTACCGGGCCCCCGGGGTCCAGCACATGGCGCTGCGCACCGACGACATCGTCGGCACGGTCCGGGCTTTGCGCGACAACGGGGTCGAGTTCCTGGGCATGCCGCACGCGTACTACGAATCGCTCGCGGACCGGGTGGGGGACGTGGGCGTCCCGATCCAGACCCTCGAGGAGCTGGGGATCGAGGCCGATCGGGACGAGGAGGGGTATCTGCTCCAGATCTTCAGTCGGCCGATCCAGGACCGTCCGACGTTCTTCTTCGAAATCATCGAGCGCCACGGCTCGCGTGGGTTCGGGGTGGGCAACTTCAAGGCACTGTTCGAGGCCATCGAGGTCGAGCAGGCCCGGCGCGGCAACCTGTAGGAGGTTGCCGCCCGATGCGCCTCGCCCATGTCCGTGAGCGCCGTGCTCCCGCCGGCGCGCCGTGGCGGCTGGCCGCGGCCCTCGATCCGGCCGCCACGAGCTGGCTCGATCTCGAGCCGGCCCGCCGTCGTGCCGTGGCATCCCGGCCCACGCTCCCCCATGACAGCGTCCTGTACCGCCAGTCGGTGACCACCCTGGACGACCACCTGGCGCGCGGGCTCCGGGTCGACGCCCTCGCCGATCTCGTCGAGGGCTTCGTGCCGCGGGGGGACGAGGACGACGCCATCCTCGACGCCGACGATCTCGAGTTCGGCTTGCCGATCCTGCGTCCTCCCTCGATC
>JANYAA010000093.1 GCA_025355255.1 Chloroflexota bacterium
GACCAGGGGGGCGGACCCCGGCAGCATGTAATTTCCGTCTACCGGCTGCGCAAAAGCTCCGCGGGCTACCAACTACTGCCGGAGTTGAATCAATGACCACGTTCCTGCGTTTCCTTGTTTCCGCGCTGGGCCTGGCGCTGGCTGCTTCCAGCCGCGCCCATCTGGGCGCCACGCTGGCGGAGGCAACCGCGCGCTATGGCGCGGCGGTCGAGCTCAAGTCCAAGCCGCCCGCCACGTCAGAGCACCGCTTCACCATCGCGGATCTCACCATCGCGGCCGACTTCATCAACGACACGGTTCACCGCCTGACCTACCGCCGGCCGCGCGCCTTCACGGAGGAGGAAATCCAAAAGCTGCTCGCGGAAAACGCCGGCACCCATTCCTGGCTCGCGGAGACCGATCAGCTCAACCCGGCCCGGGCGGCCCTCGGTTCACGCGTCTGGCGGCGCAGTGATCGCGGTGGCGCCATCCTCAACCGCCACACCGAAGGCGCAACTGTTGCCGAGACCCTGATCCTGACCGACGCCACGTGGCTCATGGCCAACCTGGAGCTCAAATCCGCGCCCAAGCCCGCCGTCCCAGCCACCCCGGCCCTGGTGGTCATCACACCAGCTCCGGCCCCCGTCACTATCCCGGCGCATGCGCTGACGTGGACAGGCTACGATGGCGTGCATAATCCCGCGGCGGCGCACCTAGTGCTGGATGGCCAGGATCTCGGCTCCGGCGGCGCCGGCCTAGACGCGCTCCAGCAGCGTCTCGCCGCCCTGCCAGCCAAGGCGTCGGTGAAGATCATCCCTTACTACGGCGACCCGGGCGGGGCCGCGCTCAAGCATCCACCGTTTAACTTGGCCGCGCTCCGCCTGTACTGCGAAGCCCACGATCTCACTTTGCTCGTACCCCAATCCCCATGAAATCCCCTATTGTCCTTGCCTGCGCGCTGCTGCTCCCGGGTGGCACGTTGCCCGCCGCGGAAGAAATTCCCTTTGCTGTGCACTTGGCGCCCGCCAGGGCGGGGACGTCGTATGTGGTTGGCCTCCCGGCGACCGAGGTGGCCGTGGTCATCCGCAACGAGACCAGTGACAAGGCCTCCGGCGTGATCCCCCCCCGGGCTCTCGTGCTCCGCAACGTGGCCTGGGTGGGCGGCCAACCGGCGGCCCGGCGGTGGCACGGACCCGTGATGGGCGCCGTGAGCGAAAACTCCGATCACACCCTCAGCCTGAATCCCAATATTGCGCGGCTCTCGCTGCAGGCGTTTGAATACGGGCTCCTGTTTCCCGGCGACGAAATCACGGTGAACCTGCCGCTCACTCCGCAGGGCGAGGAGCCGCCGGTATTGAAAATCACCTACACCTGGGCGGGCGATTCCACGCAGTGGCCCAATGGGTTGCTCCTGCCGGTGGATGGCGCGGGCGAAACCACGCAGTTTGTGCCCGCCACGACGGAACGCGTGGTGGCGCGCCACAATCGCGGCGGGCTGGGGGCGTGGCGGGCCACGCTGGCCCCCGCCGCAGCCCCGGTGCCCGAGCAGACGTTCACCCTTCCCGTGATCCTGCCGCTGGCGCCCAACCCGGACTATCAACTCACCGGCGGCATCTCCATCATCGAGGCCGCGTGGAAATCGGGCGCGGACCAGGCCCGCGGCCCGTGGCGCGGCGTGTATGTCGCGGCCCTGCGCACCTGGTTTTTCACCACGGCCGGTGGCCGGGCCCGGGCTTATGAACGCGTGCCGGTGGAGCATCCGCCGATGCCGCCCACCGCGCCGCCAGGCTATGTGCCCAAGCCGTGGAAATGGACCCCGCGCGAACTGCCCGCGATGGACCTGGCCGCGCCCGATGCGTTTGGCCGGGGCGATAACGGCAGCACCGCCATCCAATTGGATGCCGCGACCTTTGGCCCGCTGCTCGCGGTGGCGGAAACCGGGGCGGGGCGTTATGCCACCCCCGCGGTCACCCAGGTGCCCGCGGACAAATTCTGGGCCGTGCTCAACCTCGCGCGCGAAAAAAAGCTGCACCTGGGCCAAACCGCTGTGCGGCCCGCCAGCGGCGAACCCCGGCTGCAGCTCATGTTTCGGGGGCAGTAAGAAAAACCCGGGTCAAACCGACCCTCCGGTACATCGTGAAAATCCTTGGTGTCATCATCGCGGGCCTGGGGGTGGCGCTTTCGCTGGCCACCTTGGTCCATGATATCCGCCGCCGCCGGATCGGGCGCGAGTTCGGCGGGCCGATGGCGCCCAAGCGAATCGCCCCGGAGGGGCATGCGGTGGCGGGCCTCCTGGTCGGCGTGGGGGCGGGGCTCAATTGGGGCGGACCGCTCGGCTGCGCCTGTGCGCTCGGGTTTAGCCTAATTGTCCATCTGATCGTCCGCCCGCTGCTGGATTGCTCGCGGGCAATCTTCCTCTCCTTCCGTACTATCGGCGTGACAATCCCCGGCGCCACAACCAGAGACTTTTGACACCATGAGTCCGCTCGAACTGGGTCTCACGCAGGGCTGCGCCACCGCCATCATCGCGGTGATGCTGACCCTCTGCCTGCGCTCGCGCGCGCCGGCGGCGGCGTCCCCGGGCCGAAAAACCTACCGGATTCATCCGGCCTGGTATGTCTTCTGTGCGGTCGGCGGGCTTTTCCTCGTCGGTATCTTTGCCTACGCCAGCCTGCATACCATCCCGGAGAACCAGAAGATTGCCGCGTGGTCCTCGGTCGCCTCGGCG
>JANYAA010000118.1 GCA_025355255.1 Chloroflexota bacterium
GACGGGCAGGATGTCGTCCAGAAGCGCAATCGCCCCCTCAACCCCGAACCGCCGCCGGGCGACGGCGAGCTACTCAGCGACCACGTGCGGCCCGGCTGCCTTATCAGCGCTCGTGATAATCGCCCGGCTGATGTTGCCGACAACCCCCCCCAAACGCGGTACATCGGCGCCAGCGGAGCGCCCTGGAGGCGTGTTCAGGGCCTGATTATCACCACCCGTGATGCCACGGCGTCGAACCCATCTCGAGCCAGAGCCCCAAGGGCCGAACACCGCGTCGCGCGGCAATTCAGCTGGCGATTATCACGAGCCGTGATGGGGCGGACCCGGCTGCGCCGAGCCCCGCGGCTCAGGCCTTCAGGTGCAGGTTCTCCGGGTCGTACACGGACGCCGGGATGACCTCGGCGGCGCGGCGGTCGCCCAGGAGCATGATCTCGAGCTTGGTGCCCGCGGCGTCAAACCCGCTGTCCACGTACGCGAAGCCCAGCGACAGCGCCGTCGCGTGGCCGTAACCGCCCGACGTCGTCACGCCCACCATGCGGTCTCCGGCAAACACGGGCTCGCCGCCCGCAATGTCGAAGTCCACGGCATCCACCTTGATGGTCACGAGATGCGTCGTCACCCCGGCCGCCAGCACCTGCTCCACGCCTGCCCGGCCACGGAACTCGTGGTCGCGCTTGACGAAGCGCAGCATGTTGGCTTCGACCGGGGTGATCTCGTTGGTGAGCTCGGCGCCCAGACCCGCGTACGACTTCTCGATGCGCAGGCTGTTCATGGCGTACAGGCCGAAGTCGGCGATCCCAAACGCCGAACCTGCGGCCCAGACGGCCTCGTAGACCGCCACCACGTCCGCCATGCGGCAGTGGAGCTCCCAGCCCAGCTCGCCCACGTAGTTGACCCGCAGAGCGCGCACGGAGCGCCCGGCCACGGTGATCTCCTGCGCGGTGAGCCACGGGAATGCCGCCGACGACAGGTCGGAAATGGTCAGCCTGGCCAGTACATCGCGGGTCCGCGGCCCAGCCACGATGAGCGTGGTCCAGTCCGCCGTGACGTTGTCAATTGAGACCTGTTCGCCCGGCAGGACAGCCCAGCGGACAAGGTCCTGATCGCGGTGGTACGCCGCGGCGCCCGAAAGCAGCAGGAAGCGGTCCGCGGCCAGCCGCGTAATCGTGAACTCGGTGATGTACCGGCCGTTGTCCGAGAGAGCGTGCGCCAGCGTGATGCCGCCAACGCGCGGCATCCGGTTAGCGCAGACGCGCAGCAGCAGCGCCTCGGCGTCTGGTCCTGCGACCTCAAGCTTGGTGAAGCCCGGCAGCTCCATGATGCCGACGCGCTCGCGGACCGCTGCGCACTCCAGCGCCACCACCGGATGCGCGTTTGATCGACGCGCGGTGGCCTCTTCCTCAACGCCGCCGGAGAACCACTTCGGGCGTTCCCAGCCAAAGCCCTCGGTGAAGGTGCAGCCCTTGGCCAGCAGCACCGGGTACAGCGGCGACGCCTTCGCGGGCCGGCCCTCGGGGCGCTCCTCGCCGGGCGGGATCAGCCGGTACATGTCCCAGTACTCGCGATGGGACTTGGCGGACACGTACTCCTGGTCTGCGAAGTCGCCGTACCGGCGCGGGTCCATGCCCGCCATGTTGATGTCGGCGTCGCCGTGGACCATCCACTGGGCGAGGTAGCGCCCGCAGCCCGGCCCCTGCGCAATGCCGATGCCCGTGCCCGTGGCCAGCCAGAAGTTGCGCACACCGGACGCCGGGCCCACCAGCGGGTTGGAGTCAGGCGTATGCGAGATGGCGCCGTTGACCACGCGCTTGATGCCGAGGTTGCCCCAGAGCGGCATGCGCTCAAAGACGCGCTCCAAGTACGGCGCAATACGGTCAAGCTGCGGCGGGAAGAGCTCGTTGGTGGACTCCCAGGCGGGACCGGTGGGCTCGCCGCCGGGCTTGCGCCACGCTTCCTCTGTGTCCTCGTGCTCGTAGATGCCGATGAGCCCGGACTTCTGCTCCTGCCGGTAGTAGGAGGACGCCCACGGGTCGCGCATGACCGGGATCTCGCCGTCGCGGGCGAGGAACTCCGGCACGGCGTCCGTGATCACGTACTGGTGCTTCATGTTGGCGAAGCGGGTCTGGACGCCAAGCCAGGCGCTGACGCGGTCCGCGTAGCAGCCGGCGGCGTTGACGACGTGCTCGGCCGTGATGTCGCCCTGGTCCGTGGAGACCGTGAACTCGCCGGACGGCGCCTGCGTGATGCCCGTGACAAGGCAGTGTCGGATGACCGTGCCGCCCAGGCGCTTCGCCTCAAACGCCATGGCGTTGCAGGCGGACGACGGGTCCACGTAGCCGTCATCAAACGTCAGCGCCCCGGCCAGCACGCCCTCGGTGGTGACAAACGGGTTGATCCGCTTGATCTCGTCAACCCCGATGACCTGCATCCGGAAGCCGATGAGCTTGGACGTTCCCTCCACGCGCTTGAAGTGATCGAGCTCAAGCTGGTTGGTGGCGAAGCGGATGCCGCCCGACGCGTGCCAGCCGGTGGCCATGCCCGTCATCGATTCGAGCTTCGCGTACAGGTCGTTGCTGTAGGCGTGGACCTTGGCGAGGTTGTAGTTGGCGATGAAGCTTGGGCACTGCCCGGCGGCATGCCAGGTGGAGCCCGAGGTCAGCTCGCCCTTCTCAATCAGGACGACATCGGTCCAGCCCTCGAGGACCAGCCCGTAGAGGAGGCTGATCCCCATGACGCCACCACCGACGATCACGACGCGTGCCTGCGACTGCATGATCTGACCTCTTGAGGGCCCTGGCGGGCCGACTACCAACGACCGTTGCCGGGACGCATCGCCTCTCGCGGGAGGAGGATCTCGAATGACCCGCGGATCTTCTGGTCAAGCGCTTCGCTGATGTGCTCCGGGTAGTGCGTGGACAGCACCTCGCGCACGCGCAGCCGTGCCCGCTCGCGCACGTCGAGCGAGCCCGCCTCTTCCCAGACATTCGGGGTAGTGCGATCCCCAACCAGCGGATACACGTAGTCGGTCCGCATGCGCCGCAGCGTCTCCGGGTGACCCAGGAAGTGCCGGTCGCCGTGGACGACGTCGCGGATCATGTCGAAGGCCAGCGTCTCGTCGGTCACCTCGATGCCCCGGACCGTGCGCATCACTGCCCCGAGCATGTCGTTGTCGATGACGAACGCCTCGAAGCACGCGGCCATAAGGCTCGCCTGCATGCCGGCCGCCTCATTGACCAGCGAGGAGCCAGCGTTCGCCGCCATCAGCACCGTGGCGGCCTTCTCGGCGCCCGACTGCGCATCCGGCACCTTGGAATCGGTCATGCCGGCGGCCACGCTGCCAGGCAGGTTGTAGAACCCGGCCATCTGGGCGCAGCCCGCGACGATCAGCCCGTTCTCCGTGCTGCCTGCTGACATGGCGCCTGTGCGGAGGTCGGACAGGAACGGCCAGGTCCCCAGGTGCACCTTGCAGTTCGGGTCGATGAGGTAGCAGAAGATGAGACCGCCAAGGCACTCGGCCATCGACTGGACGATGGTGCCCGCGAGCGTGACCGGGCTTGTTGCGCCAGCCTGCGGTGCTGAGATGATGCCGATGGCCATGCCGGCGCGTACGCC
>JANYAA010000159.1 GCA_025355255.1 Chloroflexota bacterium
TCGGAGAGCGTGGCCTCGGGTCTGGCCGCCGTGACCCAGAGCGCCGCTGTGCTCAAGAAGGGCTACACGGAGCTCGATCCGCTGGTTGCGCTGGTGGTCCCCGAGGCCTGCACGGCGTGCGGCGAGTGCCTCACAGCCTGCCCGTACGACGCCATCTCCATGACCGAGGAGGGTGAACGGCGCTGGGCCGTCATCAGCCCGGCCGGGTGCAAGGGGTGCGGCGGCTGCGTGCCGATGTGTCCTGAGAGCGCCATCGACCTGCTCGGCTACACGGATGCCGAAGTCACCTCCATGATCGAGAGCCTTGCGGAGGTGCCCGCCTGATGGTCACAACCACACCGAGCGGTCTGGCCGCCCCCCACCGCGACGACCGCGAGGTCATGCGCGACGAGGCCGTGATGCGCCCGCGCATCCTGGCGGCCCTGGCCGAGGGCCCGCTCACCGTGCCCGAGATTGCCGCGGCGCTTGGCGCCCCAACCCACGAGACCGTCTTCTGGGTCATGGCGATGCGGCGCTACGGCTGGCTCGCCGAGATCAAGGGCAGTGACGCCGACGGCTACTTCCAGTACCAGCCCACCGGGAGGACCGTGTAATGGCGGCCGTGACCGCGCCCGTTGACCCGGGCCTGTACGGCGACATTCGCCAGTTTGGCGGTGGCGATGTCACCGCCTGCTTCTCCTGCGGCACATGTACGGCAACCTGCCCGCTCGTTGCCGCCGACGGCACGTTCCCGCGGCGGATCATCCGCTACGCCCAGGTGGGCATGAAGGACGCGCTGCTCTCCTCTAAGGAGTTGTGGACCTGCTACGGGTGCGGAGAGTGCTCGGACAGCTGCCCAACCAAAGCTGACCCCAGCGAGTTCATGGCGGCCACACGTCGCTACGCGATCGCGGGCTACGACCGGACGCGCGTCGCCCGGGCGATGTACACGCAGCCACTTCTGGCCACGGTGATCGCCGTGGCGCTGGCCCTGTTCTTCGCGCTGTTCATGTACTCGGCCCACGGGCCGGAGAGCGGCGCCACCCTCGCCATCTTCGAGTTCATCCCGGAAGGGCTCATCCACACCACGGGCATCGTGGTGATGATCGTCGTGCTGCTGGCCGGGATTGCGGGGGTGACCACGATGGCCCGCGCCATCGCCCGCCGAGAAGGCGTCAGCCTGCGCGATGTCGTCGGCGGCCGCGTCGCGCTTGGCCGCACGGGCCGGGCGATGCGGTTTGCCGTCGCCCGTGAGGCCATCGGCCAAGCGCGCTTCCGCGAGGACTGCGATGCCGAGCAGCAGGCGCTGCCGCTTGTTCGCCGCCGCTGGCTTGTCCATGCGCTGGTTGTGTGGGGGTTCCTCGGTCTGCTTGGCGCAACGGGGCTTGACTACGGTCTGGCGCTGATCGGCTGGAAGGCCACGGGCACGCCGGTGCCCCTCTGGTACCCCGTCCGCCTGCTCGGCACCGCTGCCGGCGCCGCGCTGCTCTACGGGACCACGGTCCTGATCATCGACCGCTACCTCGCCACCACGCGGGCTATCCGCTCATCCACTACGGCGGACTGGATGCTGCTGGTCCTGCTCTGGGTCACCGGCGCCACGGGCTTCGCTCTGGAATTGGCGCTGTACCTGCCGTCTGCACCCACCTGGGGGTACTGGGTGTTCCTGCTCCACGTCGCCGTCGCGCTGGAGCTGGTCCTGTTGGCCCCGTTCATGAAGCTCGCCCATGCCGTCTATCGGCCTGTGGCGCTGTTCTTCGTCGCGCTTGCCCGCGACAACGCTCGCGAAGGAGTCACACCATGACGCAGTCTCTGCCCCAGATGGCGCACGAGCACCACGGACGCCTGCTCCACAGCGTGGACGCGATGCCGGCGCTCGCCGACGGCCTCATGACGGCCACCACCGAGGAAGCGCGCGCCAGTCTTGGCGCAACATGCACCTTCCTCGAGGGGACCCTGCTTCCGCACATGGATGCGGCGGAGCAGACCATCTACCCGGAGCTGGAGCGCATGTTCCAGAATCGCCACTCCATGGCGCCGATGCGCCGGGAGCACACCGAGATCCGGCGCCTGGTGGCCGCCCTTGCTGAGGCTGCCGACAAGCAGAAGACCGAGCCGCTGACGCTGGGTCGAACCCTCGTCGTCCGGCGCACCGTGTTTCAGCTCTACGCGCTCCTGAAGATCCACCTCGCAGAGGAGGAGGCGTACTTGCGGATCGTCGAGCGCGGGGTCGCCACCGATGTGGCCGATGTCCTGGCCGCGGCCATGGCCCATCCGATGGCGGGTGCCACTGGCTAAACCTGCGAGACATGAGCCGCCCGGAACCATATGCTCCGGGCACATGGATGCACACGCTGACCCCGAAAGGGGGCAAGCTGATGGCGATTGACCCGGACGCACCGGCGGGTGCGGCATCGGCCGCGCCCCCGCTGGCCATCGCGTCGGATCACGATGCCGCCGGAGCCCCGATTCATCGAGGCTGGGCGCCTGTCGGATCGCGCCATCGCTGGATGGAGCCCTTTGTGCTGGCGATGCTCGCGGGTGGCGCCGCCCACGGCTACGCGATCGTCGGCGAATTGGCGCAGCTGGGGATCACGACGGGCTCGGTTGACGTGGGGCAGGTGTACCGGACGCTGCGCGATCTAGAGGAGGCCGGCCAGGTCCGGAGCGTGTGGGTCACAGGCACTGGCCCCGCGCGGCGCGACTACGAACTCACCGATGCTGGCGCCGGCGCGCTTGACGAGTGGGCGGCCGTCATGAAGGAGCGCGCGCGGCTCGTCGCCGAGTTTGACGCGCGATACCTCGAGTGGCTCACGGACCGACGCCGTTAACGGGACCGTCTCGCACGAGCGCTACCATCGCGTCGGGAGCGGATGTCGCCCGGTGGCGGTCCCAGTCTTCAACACTGGTGGCGCGGCGCTCGGCGTCGCGCGGTGGGTTCGACTCCCATGCGCTCCCGCCACGTCGGCCCCCACTTCGGCCCCGCCGCCGACTGGCGCGGGCCAGCGGGGAGTCCAACCGCGCACCGGACGCGTCGATTGGCCCACATGCGCGGCCACCTGCGCGCCACGCCCCGTGGCCACTGCGCAGCTGGCAGCGTGGGGGGCCCGGTTGCTCCGGCACCGCGCAGTTGGTCCACGGGGCGGCCCGAGGCGCGAAGTTGGCCTCGCCTAGCCGCGCGGCGCCCCAAAGCGCGCTGGGTCCAGCTCCGGCGGGATGATCGGGGAGCGGCCCAGCAGCAGGTCCGCTGCCAGCCGGGCTGACCCGGGGCCCGTGGACACGCCCCACGGGCCGTGGCCCGCGCACACGGCAAGCCCCCGCAGCCCCGGCACCCAGCCGATCAGCGGCCGGCCGTCGGCACTCTGCGGTCTGGGGCAGCAGCGCACGCTGCGGATTGCCGCGTCGGCGATGGCCGGGACAAACCCAGCGGCGTTGAGCAGCACGCGCTCGATCCAGTCGGCCGGCACCGGTTCGTCGTCCAGATGTGTGGAGCCCACGGATCCTGCACCGTCGCACAGCACGTAGTGAAAGTTGAGGCCGCCCGGCCCGTACGCCTCCACGGACTCCAGCACCATGCCGCCATGCGCGGCGTGCGCGGCGTGCGCGGTTTCGACCACGACACCCCAGACCGGCGCAATCGGCGCCCAGCGCCCGGTGGGGTCCAACAGGGCAGACGTGCCCGGGCCGGCCGCAGCCAACACCGCATCGGCACGGAAGAGGCGCCCGTCCACGCGCACGCCAGCGACGCGATCGCCGTCCACCTCAAGCGATGCCGCCCGGCCAGCCCGAATGACGACGCCCCGTTCCTCGGCCAGCGTGGCATAGGCGTAGGTGCCCGCACCTGGCGCGATGGGATAGGCGACGTCGAACAGGCAGCCCCAGACGTCGGGCGCCATCGCCGGCTCAATCGCTTGGAGCGCGGCCCCGCCCACCACCTCGGTCGCGAGATAGGGATAGGCCGAGGTCATCGCGGCGGCTTCGGCGCGAACGGTGGCCTCGTCGTGTGCCAGCAGGAGCAGACCGGCGGGCCGGCTGTCGATGCGAAAGCCCGGCGCCTCCTCCGCGAGCGCCTGATAGAGCGCAAGCGTGGGGTGGTAGAGCTGGGTCAGGACGGGGTCAAACGGGTGCTGCACGGCCCCCGAGTTGGCGCCCGACGCGCCCGAGGCCAGCCCGTCGCGCTCCACGAGGAGCACGCGCGCGCCCTCTTGCGCGAGAAACGCCGCGGCGGCGGTGCCGACGATGCCGCCGCCGACAACGATGATGTCCGGGGATCGAGTGGCGTGCATGGGACCAGATCGTAGCCGCGCACCCGTCGCGCGTGTGGACACGTCCTGCGATGATCGCGCGGTGAGTGATCGTCTGCCGAGCTCCGTCCCACCGCCCGCACGGCCGCCCTCGGTTGAGCGCGTGCTGGCGCTAGTCCGCGCCGACGCCAACGCCACGGAGCCCGAGGCGCTGACCGAGCTTGCCCGGGACGTCCTCGCGGCGGAGCGCGATCGACTGCTGGCCAGCCGAGGCCACGCCCAGGCACGGACCCCGCGCGAGCTGGCCGACACCGTTCTTGCGATCGCAGCCTCCTTCACGGACCCGACCTCCGCCGGTGACGCCGGGGTGCCTGGTCCCGTCCCGCCGACGGTGATCAACGCCACGGGCGTGATCCTCCACACCAACCTTGGTCGGGCGCCGTGGCCGCGCGTCGCGATCGAGGCGGCCTCCGCCGCTGCGGTCGAGTACGGCTATCTGGAGTTGGACGAGGCCACAGGCAAGCGGGGCCGACGCTTCCGGGCCGCCGAGGAGCACCTTGTCGCGCTCACCGGTGCGGAGGCCGCGCTTGTGGTGGGCAACAACGCCGCCGCGCTGCTGCTCGCGGTGGGGCTGGCCGGGCGCCGCGGCTCCGTAGCGGTCTCACGGGGCGAGCTCGTGGGGATTGGCGGCGGCGTGCGGATCCCGGAGATCATCGCCCGGGCCGGCGCACGGCTGATCGAGGTGGGCACCACCAACCGCACCCGTGCCGCGGACTACGAGGCGCCGCTGGCGGACGGCCGCGCGAAGGCCGTGCTCCGCGTCCACCCGTCCAATTTTGCACAGACCGGCTTCACGGAGACGGCGGACCTCGCGGAGGTCGCCGCCAGTGCGCACCGTCATGACGCGCTCGTCATCGACGACCTCGGCTCCGGCGCCCTCCTGGACACCGCCGCCTTTGGCCTTGCCCACGAGCCAACGCCGCGCGAGCGGCTGGCTGCAGGCGCCGACGTTGTGGTGTTCAGCGGCGACAAGCTTGTCGGCGGCCCGCAGGCGGGGCTGGTCGTGGGCCGCCGCGTCCTCATCGACAAGCTCCGTCGTGATCCGCTGGCGCGGGCGATGCGCCCCGACAAGTCCATCCTCGCCGGTGTCGCCGCTACGCTTGGCCTGTACCGGGCCGGACGCGCGGAGGCGGAGATCCCGGTGTGGCGGATGATCGCTGCGTCGGCGGACTCGCTCCGGGTCAGGGCGGAGCGGATGGCTGCGTCGCTGGGTTCGTCCGCATCGGCCGCGCCCTTGCAGGCCACGGTGGGTGGCGGCTCGCTGCCGGGTCAGACCATGCCGTCATGGGGTGTGGTGCTGGCGGTGCGCTCCGCCGATGCCGCTGCGCTGGAGCTGCGTCAGGGCCTGGACCGGATCCTCGCCCGCATCGATGACGGACGCCTGATCTGCGACCTGCGCACGGTGGACCCCGCGCACGACGCGACGGTGGAGCGGCGGCTGGCCGCGCTGCTGACGTCGCATCTCGCGGACCGGCCCTAGCTGGCGGTCATGCGCGTCGTCATCGGCACCGCCGGCCACATCGACCATGGCAAGACCACGCTGCTGCGTGTCCTGACGGGCATCGACGCCGACCGCCTTCCCGAAGAGCAGCGGCGCGGCATGACCATCGACGTGGGCTATGCGCACGTGGCTCTTGCCGACGGCACGGAGCTGGACTTCGTGGACGTCCCAGGGCACGACCGGCTGGTGGGCAACATGCTGGTGGGCGCGGGCGAAATTGACGCCGCGCTGCTGGTGGTGGCGGCCGATGACGGTCCAAGCCCTCAGACCCTCGAGCACCTTGAGCTGCTGGACGTCTTGGGCATCAGCGTTGGCGTGGCTGTGGTGACGAAGGCCGATGTGGCGGGCGCGGGGCGGGCCGCGGACGTGGCGCTGGAGGTGGAGCAGCTGCTGGCGCGCACGAGCCTTGCCGGGGCGCCCGTGGTGGTCACCGCGGCGACGACGGGCGAGGGACTTGATGCGCTTCGGGCTGCGCTGTCAGGTCTGGCCCGGCGGGTGGCCGCCAGACAGGCGGATGGCGCCTCGATGCCGACGCTGGCCATCGACCGCGTCTTCGCCGTCCGTGGGCGTGGGACGGTGGTCACCGGGAGCCTCCGCGGTGGACGGGTTGCGGCGGGCTCGGTGCTGCGTCTGGTCCCTGCCGCCGGCGATGGGCGCGAGGTCCGGGTCCGCGAGGTGCAGATCCACGGGTTGCAGGTGGACGCGGCCGATGGCGGGCGAACCGCGCTGCTGCTGGCGGGCGTGGAGGCAGCTTCATTGCAGCGCGGCCAAGTACTCACGGCGGATCCGGTGATCACCGCGTCGTCACGCCTGCTCGTAGCGCTTCGGGCGCCCGCCGGGCTGTCCGTGCGCGCGCATTCACGCGGGTTGGTTGGGCCCGTCGTCCCCGCCGACCGCGAGCGGCTGCGCCTCCACCTCGGCACGGATCAGGCGGCCGCACTCGTGATCCGGGGTCCCCGCGAGGCGATCGACCTGCCCAATGGCTCCACGCTTGCAATCCTTCGTCTTGATGCGGCGGTTGCCGCCCGTCCCGGCGATCGGTTTGCGCTTCGGCGGCCGTCGCCGGGGTCTGCCGCCGGCGGGGGCTTGGTGCTGGATGCGCAGCCGCCCCGCGGG
>JANYAA010000171.1 GCA_025355255.1 Chloroflexota bacterium
ATGAACGCGTCGAGGCTGGAGATGTCCGCAACGGCCCGGGCGATCACGACGTAGCGGAAATATCCCAGCAGGCGCGACAGGAGCGAGGCGACGGTCACGATCAGCCCCGCAGCGGCGATGCCGCGCCCGGCTGGCGCAGCCGAGCCCTGAGCAGGGATCGCGTCCCCCTGCCCTGGCGCGTCGATGACCGGCTCGTCCATCACGCCTATACCCTCGCTCGTGGATGCGCCTGCCGGTAGGCATCACGGAGGCGCGTCGGAGAGACGTGCGTATAGATCTGGGTTGTGGCGAGGCTCTCGTGGCCCAGCAGTTCCTGAACGACGCGCAGGTCGGCGCCGCCGTCGAGCAGATGCGTCGCGAAGCTGTGGCGCAGCGTGTGCGGGCTGACGCCCTCGGGCAGACCCGCCGCCCGGAAGAGACCGTCCAGCCGCAGGCGCATCCCCCGGACCCCAAGCGGCCCGCCGTGGTGGTTCAGGAATACCTCAGGTGGCGTGGACCCAGCCTCCGCGCCCGGCGATGCGTGCCGACGAGTCGCCAGGACCGGCCGCGCGTCGTCGAGGTAGTCGCGCAGCGCCTCCCGTGCGGGCCGCCCCAGCAGCCCGATCCGCTCCTTGCGTCCCTTGCCCAGCACGCGGACCTCGCCGCGCCGCAGATCGAGACGACTCAGGTCCGCTGCCGCAAGCTCGCTGATGCGCAGACCGGCCGCGTAGGCCGTCTCGACAAGGGCGCGATCGCGCAGCGAGAGCGCGTGGGCCAGCGCCGGATCCCGCCTCACGGTCGCCCGCCCGTCGCCCGGTGCGGCAGCGCCCAGCGCGAGCCCTTCGTCCACCACAGCAAGCAACCGCTCCACCTGCTCAACCTCGAGCACGCGCGGCAGCCGCCGCGGCAGACGCGGCGTCGCCAGCGCGCCCCAGGGATCGCCTGGCGCCAGTCCTTCGCGGGCGGCGTAGCGGTGGAAGGTCCGCAGCGCGGCGAGGCGCTGGGCGACAGAAGCGCGCTCGTGGCCCTCGCCAAGCACGCCCATGTAGGCGCGCAACTGGCCTTTGGCCGGGCTGCGCCAGTCGATGCCGCGCTGTTCGAGCCACAGCAGGTATGTCGCCACGGTTGCTGAATAGGAGCGCACCGTCTCAGACGACACGTCGCGCGCCTCCAGCGTGCGCACGAACCAGCGGAGCGCCTCTGGGCCGGTCACGCGATGGCGCCCGGGGTCACGGCGGTGGTTGCCGCGTTCCGGCTGCCTTGGTGCCGCGCGCCTTCGCCGTCCCGCCGGCCGTCGCCTTTCGTCCCGCCGCAGGCTTGCGACCGCCCCTGGCGGCCGTGCCCACCGCTCCGCCACCGCTCCCACCGCGGCCACGACGCGCCGGCCGCTCTAGGGCTGCGGGGTTGGCGGGTCCGCCCACGAACACACGCCCGACGAGGACGCCCTCTGGCAGCTCCACGGCCGCGCCGCAGGTCAGGCAGAGCCCGCCCTCGGTCTGCTTGACGATGGACCCCTGACCCTCGTCATGACCCTCGTGAAACGCGCCGACGGGTTCGAAGTTGGTGGTGAAGTCACAGCGCGGATACCCGGAGCAACCCCAGAACACGTTGCCGGTGCGCCGGGCGCGGCGGGCAACCAGGTGGCCCTTGCCCTCCTTGGGGCACAGCACCTCAAACGGCAGCTGGTCAGGTGGCGGCGGACCGTCACGCTGGATGTACTTGCAGTCCGGATAGCGATTGCAGCCCACAAACGGGCCAAACCGGCCGCGCTTGGCCGCGAGAACGCCCTCGCCGCACTCCGGACACGGGACACCGGTGCCCGGCAGGTCGATAACCGGTTCTTCCTCTCCGGGCAGCGGGCGTGTCTCTTTGTGCACGGGATAGGTGGTGCACGCCAGGAACTTCCCGTTGCGACCAAGCCGGATAACCATCGGGTGTCCTTCGGAGCAGACCTCGTCGGTCTCCTCCGTCGTGATCTCGCGGCGGGTGACCTCCTTGCGGACCTTGTCCACCTGGGCTTTGAGCGGGCCGAAGAACTCGCCCAGCAGGGGGACCCAGGCGCGCTCGCCCGCGGCAACCTCGTCGAGGTCCAGCTCCATCCTCGCGGTGAAGCCGAGGTCCACGTAGAACTCGAAGTACTTGACGAGGAAGTCCGTGACGATCTCGCCGATCTCCTCAGGCCGGAGCCGCCGCTCCTCCACCCGCACGTAACCGCGATCCACGATGGTGGAGATGGTTGCCGCGTAGGTGGAGGGCCGGCCGATGCCGTGCTCCTCGAGGGCTTTGATGAGCGTGGCCTCGGTGTAGCGCGGCGGCGGCTCCGTGAAGTGCTGCGTGGGGGTTACGCCCAGCACGGTGGTCTTGTCGCCCTCGTGCATGACCGGTAGGGATCCATCGGCCTCGTCCGCCGCGGCGTCGTCCCGCCCCTCCGTGTAGACGCGAGTGAAACCGTCAAACAGGGTCCGCGAGGCGGAAGCCCGCAGGCGGTAGACGCCCGCCTCTAGCTCCGCCGTTGTGGTCTCGATCTCCTTGGGCGCCATCTGCGAGGCGATCGCCCGCTGCCAGATCAGGCGGTAGAGCTTGAGCTCGTCCGCCTTGATCATGCCTTGCAGGCTGTCCGGGTCCCGATCGAACGATGTGGGCCTGATGGACTCGTGCGCCTCTTGGGCGCCCTTCTGGCTGCTCTTGTACAAGCGGCCCTTGCCCGTGCCGTACTTGGGCCCGAAGCGTGACGCGATGACCTTCTGCGCCTCAGCCATCGCGACGCCGGCGATGGCCGTGGAGTCAGTTCGCATGTAGGTGATCAGGCCAACCTGGCCCTCTGGCGTCTCGACCCCCTCGTATAGCCGCTGCGCCACCGACATGGTGCGCTTGGGGTTGAACCCCAGCTTGCGGCTCGCCTCCTGCTGGAGCGTGCTCGTGGTGAACGGCGGCGCCGGATTGCGCTTGGACGACCGTGTGGCAACCGAGTCCACCACCGGAGTCAGTGACTCCAGCGCGGCCGCATGGCGCAACGCGGTGTCACCGTCCGCAATCTCCGGGGCCTTGCCCTTGATTCGGACCAGCTCGGCCGCAAACTCGGCGCCGTCTGCGTTGCGCAGCAGCGCCTGCAGGGTCCAGTACTCGCGGGCGGTGAAGGCGCGGATCTCCCGCTCTCGCTCTACGACCATCCGCACGGCCACGGACTGGACGCGCCCCGCCGACAGCCCGCCGCGGACCTTGCGCGAGAGCAGCGGGCTCAGCGTGTAGCCGACAAGCCTGTCCACGATGCGCCGAGCCTGCTGCGCGTCCACCAGATGGCGATCGATCTGGCGGGGATGGGCGAAGGCTTCCTTGATTGCGCCTTCGGTGATCTCGTTGAACGTCACACGGTGCGTCTTGGTGACGGCGATCCCAGCCGCCTCCGCCACGTGCCACGCGATGGCCTCACCTTCACGGTCGAGGTCTGTGGCCAGAAACACATCAACAGCGGCGCGGGCGGCCTTGGCGATCTGGTCCACCTGGCGGCGACGATCTTCCGGAACCACGTATTCCGGCGCGAAATCGTGGTCCACATCCACGCCGAACTTGCCTTTGCCCGGGTTCTCCGGCAGGTCCCGGACGTGGCCATACGAGGCGAGGACTTGGTAGTCCGAGCCGAGGTAGCGCTCAATCGTCCGCGCCTTGGCGGGCGACTCCACGATCACAAGATGCTTGGGCATGGCGGCCGGGAGTGTAGCAAAGGGGCCCTTATGCGCTACTTATCACCACAAGTCGCTATCCCGAGCACCAGCGCACAACGGCGCGTCGACCCCGTCAGATGTCGCGGATGCGCCGCAGGAAGCCCTCGTCGATCTCGATGTCGTCATCGGGACCCGGCCCCGGCGCGCGTTCCTGGTCCAGCATCGCCACGAGCGCAGACCCGCCGAAGCCCGACGTCGACGATGCCGCCGCCCCCGTGCTGGCGACCGCGTCGCCCCCCTCGGCGATGTGGCGCGCGATGGCGGCCTGCGAGATCTCGACGAAGCGCACTGACAGGTACGGAAAGAAGAAGATCGACTCGGTCCGATCGATGAAGATGGGCCGCTTGCCGTCCACCGTCCGGACGTTGGTGCAGACGAGCCCGACGTCGACCGACGTCGGCGAGCCGAACAAGTCCGCTAGCAGCGGCTGCTCGTTGTTGATGTGGATCACGACATCCCTGATCACGGGCGAATCTTCCCATCTGACGCCGGAGACACCGGGGACCCGAAGGTCCCGGTGGGTCCCTCGCGAGAGTTCAGCAAGATCAGGGGTAGAAGTCGATGACGAGCCTGCACTGGCCCGACGCAACCCAGACCCCAATCCCGACCCGGTGGTAGGCGGCGTTCATGAGGTTCACATAGTGCCCGCCGTTGTACGAGCGCTCCCCCTGGAAGAACAAGTGGTCGGCCAGCATGGCGCTGTACGGGCTCTGGTTGCCGCACCCGATGTTCTCAGCGACGGGCATGGCCGTGTAGCCAGCGCGACGGAGGCGATCCCACGGTGCACCGTCGTAGTAGTGGTTGCACAGGCCGCGGACGGCGAGGAGCTTCGCATACGGACGCGTGACCTTCGATGAGATCCCGGAGTCGATAACGAGCGCCGACACGTTGCGACCACCAGGCGACGAGCAGGTTGCGCTGCTGGTCACGAGACCACCGAGGCGCGTGCAGTTCATCAGCTTGAGGTAGTACGCCTCCACCGCGGACCAAGTCCCGGCCACCGCACCACCGCCACCCGAGTGTCCGATCGGCTGGGGCTGGGGCTTGGGCTGGGGCTTGGGCTGGGGCTTGGGCTGGGGCTGGGGCTTGGGCTGG
>JANYAA010000177.1 GCA_025355255.1 Chloroflexota bacterium
TGATCTGCCGCGGCGTCCCCTGGGCAACCACTTCGCCGCCATGCACCCCGGCGCCGGGTCCCATGTCGATGACATGGTCCGCCTCTAAAATGGTCTCCTCGTCATGCTCCACCACCAGTACCGTGTTGCCGATGTCGCGCAGATGCATCAGGGTCAGCAGCAGCCGGGCGTTATCCCGCTGGTGCAGGCCGATGGACGGCTCATCCAGGATGTAGAGCACGCCCATGAGCGTGGTGCCAATCTGCGTGGCCAGCCGGATCCGCTGCGCCTCGCCGCCACTGAGGCTGATGGACGCCCGGTCCAGCGTGAGGTAGTCCAGCCCCACGTCCACGAGAAAGCCCAGCCGCGCCGTGATCTCCTTGACCACCTGGCGGGCAATGGTCCCCTCGCGCTCCGTGATCTTCGCGTCAAGCTCCGCCGCCCAGTCCAGCGAGTCCGTCACGGAAAGCGCGGATGTCTCCGCGATGCTCCGCCCGTCCACCGTGACCGCGAGCACCTCCGGCTTCAGACGCCGGCCGCCGCATGTGGGGCAGGGCTTCTGGACCATGTACTTCTCAAGCTCGGTCCGGACGTAGTCCGACTCTGTCTCCTTGAAGCGGCGCTCGAGGTTGGTGACAACGCCCTCAAACGTGGCGACGTAGGAGTTCTCGCCCCGCTCATGGCGGTAGCGCACAACCACCTTCTCGTCCTTGGCGGCGTACAGCAGGTACTGCAGCGCCTCGGGCGGCAGGTCCTTCACCGGCGCGGAGATGCTCCAGCCGCGCGCTTGGAAGATCGCGTCCGTGATCTTCATCCGCCAGCCGATCTCGGTGGGCAGCTTGTTCCAGGGCACCAGGGCGCCGGCCTTGATGCTCTTGTTCTTGTCCGGGATGATCAACTCCGGGTCGATAACGAGCTGGGTCCCCAGCCCCGTGCAGGTGGGGCAGGCGCCGTGCGGCGAGTTGAACGAGAAGGATCGCGGCTCCAGCTCGTCGATGGTGGTGCCGTCGTACGGGCAGCTGTAGCGCTCGCTGAAGCGCCGCTCCTCAAACGCCGGCTCCTCTCCCTCACGCGGCACCGGCGCCACGATCATCACGCCCTCACCCAGCCGCAGCGCGGTTTCGGTGGAGTCCGCCAGCCGCGACGTGTCCGGGTCCGGCAGCACCTCGTCTGTGGCCGGATCAACCGGACGGCCCGCGGCGTCGCGCGCCCAGTCCTCCGGCGCGTCCGCACGGCGCACGACAAAGCGGTCCACCACCACCTCGATGGTGTGGCGCTTGTACTTGTCCAGCGTGGGCGCTTCGGCGAGGTCGTACTGGATGCCGTCCACGCGGACGCGGACAAAGCCCTGCTTGCGGGCACCCTCAAAGACGCGATCGCCCTCGGTCTTGCGGTCCTTGATGAGCGGGCCCAGCACCAGCAGGCGCGTCCCGTCCGGCATCGCCATCACCTGGTCCACGATCTGCTGCACCGTCTGGCGCTCAATCTCGCGGCCGCACTTGGGGCAGTGCGGGTGCCCGATACGGGCGTACAGGAGGCGCAGGTAGTCGTAGATTTCAGTAACCGTGCCCACGGTGGAGCGCGGGTTCTTGGAGGCGCCCTTCTGGTCGATGGAGATGGCGGGCGAGAGCCCGTCGATCTGGTCGACGTCGGGCTTCTCCATCTGGCCCAGGAACTGGCGGGCGTAGGCGCTCAGGCTCTCGACGTAGCGGCGCTGGCCCTCCGCGTAGATGGTGTCGAACGCGAGGCTGGACTTGCCGCTGCCCGACAGGCCCGTGAGGACCACGAGCCGGTCACGCGGAAACGCGACATCGACGCCTTTGAGGTTGTGTTCGCGCGCACCGCGCACGACGATCTGGTCTTGGGGCACTCGACAATTCTAGCCGACCTCATGGAAACCGAACAAGCGTGCTATTCGGCGGCCCGCGGCGCCGTCGCGCCGCCAGAAGTGGCCCGATGCCCGCTCAGGACGCTGCGGGCGCGGGCAGGCCCGGGATGACCGGGAAGCCCGGCGAGCTCGATGGGCTGGGCAGATCGGGGCACACCTTCCAGGCACCCTGTTCGCGGACCACCTTGATCTGCTGGTTGAGCGGCAAGTCCTGACCATAGTCGGCCAGACCCGAGAGGAGCGCGTCGAGCTGCTCAGGCGACATCTTGGTGCCCTGCGCGGCGAGGACCTTGTCCAGCAATGGGCGCATGGCCTCCTTGTCAAAGGTCACCTTCAGGGAGCCGCCGACGGGCACCATGGCGGTCTCGCCGGTGACAATCGCCGCACCCACGGTGAGGCCGCTGACGTCCAGCCTCACGGCGTCCACAAGCGTTGCCGTGTCGATTCCCGGAAGCAGCGCGCCGCCCAGCTGGGCAGGCAAGCCAATCAGCGTGCGGAGCTGCTCCTCACGGCCGGCGCAGGCAAGCGCGCGCAGGCCGTCGAGGTCCCTGGCGCCAGCGCGCTCCACGGCGGTCTTGACCACGGCCGCGGCGGCATCAGCGGGGGCCGGCCCGCCACAGGCCGCAATCAGAAGCGCGATGAGGCCGACGACGAGGAGACGAGGCGGCCAGCGCATGGCCCGATCGTATGCGAGACGCGCGTCTCAGGCCGCTGGCGGGCCAACCTCGATCCGCGCCAGGAGCTCCTCCACGGTTCCGCGCAGCGGCGACAGGCTCTCCAGCCACCACGTTGCGCCGGCAGCGCGGAAGTCCGCCACCACCTGGCGATCACCGGGTGCAGACGTTCCAAACACGCCGATCTCCAGCGGCTCACCGGCGCGGCCCAGCGCCAGGCGCTCCGCACGGACGTCTTGGACCATGCGCTCGAAGTCGCCCGGCGGCAGCTCCATCGACGAGCCATCCGCGGACGTGGCGACGGCGATCCAGCCATCCCAGCGAGCGGCACGGCGCAGCGCGCCCGGACGCATGCCCCCGACAAGGATGGGCGGCCGGGGCCGCTGGGCCGATGGCGGGCCTACGGCCACATCGCCCGCGCCGCGCAGCCACATATCGATGGCTTCGGCATCGCGATCCATGCGGGCGATGCGATCGTGGCGGTCAAACGATTCGCCAAACGCGGTGAAGTCCGACGGATCGCCGCCGGCGCCGATCCCCAAGATCAGGCGCCCGCCACTCCAACTGTCGAGGGTTGCAGCCGCTTGGGCCACCAGTTGCGCACGGCGCCGTGGCAGCACGACCACGGAGGCCATCAGCGCAATCCGATTCGTGCGCGACGCGATGGCGGTCAGCGCCACCCACGGATCGGCAGCCGCCGTCCCCATAGCGGTCCCCAGCACATCCCAAGTGGACAGCGCGTCCCAGCCCGCGGCCTCGGCGGCGACGGCCAGGAGCACCAGCTCGTGCGGGTCGGCAAGGGGGCCAAGCGGGGCCAGATCGATCGCGTAGCGCATCGGCAGCGGCTCCTTCGTCAGCGACCTCACGGCCGCCCGCATGAACGGGGTTCAGCGCCGCTTGCGCGGCAGGTACATGGCGTGCGGGTCCGGGATGAAGCCCAGCTTGCGATACCAGACGTCAAGCCCGGACGCCGCAGTGAGCGAGAAGCGGACCGTGTCACGGCCGTCGGTAAGCAGGTGGACCAGCCGCTCCCCCACCCCGAGCCCCTGATAGGCAGGGTGGACAACTACGGTGGCGATGAGCGCATTCTGGGCGCCATCCGTGATGGAGCGCGCGGTCCCGATCAGGCGGTCGCCATCCCAGGCCGTCGCGAACTCGCCGGTGCGTGCGATCGCTGTCTCCAGCGATGCCGGCTCCGATGCGCGCAGGTCCCAGCCCACGGATCGCAGCAGCCCAACCATGGCCGCGGCATCCGGCCGGCGATCCGTGGCCAGCACCACGCGCTCCCGAGTGCCGTCGACGCGGATGAGCCGGCGCTCGATCTCCCACAGGTGGTCAAACCCATGCGCCTGGAGCCGCCGCAACACCTTGACCAGCGTCCATGTCTCCCCGTGGCGGTCCGGCGCCTCGACGCCGTCATCGCCCCGCGACATGGCGCGCAGCCGATCGATGACCCACGCCCGGCTCGCCGCCAGCGCGTCGCGGAGCGGCACCCCGTCCAGCCCTCCCGGGTAGTGTCCACCGTCGGGCAGCCGTCCTACCAGCCAGACCTCGGAGCCAGCCACATGGCGGAACACCTCCGCCACAGGCCGCTCGCCCCGCGCCGCCGCCACGGGCAAGGGGCCGCGATCTTCCTCCACCGCCTCGACCCGGTCCAGCATGCGCAGCAGATCCTCGCGTGCCCAACCCAGGCGGCGGATGGCTGCCTCAAGATCCACTTGCGTCACGCGCCGCCGGTCAGCCGGCAGGGTTGCCATCACCTCGTAGCCGTCCGGCTCGCAAACCGTGGGCACTTCCCCCGCCACCTCAACGCGGCGGATGCGCGGGATTGGCGCCTCGTCACCGTGCGCCTCGAGCCACTCGCGGACCCGGCCCGTGGCCGCCAGCGCCGCTGAGAGCACGCGCTCCCCCGTGTCTGCAACCACGAGCACGCCCGGGACCTCGGGCACCCAGCCGCCGACGCGCCCGTCGTAGCCGGGCTCGAGCCACACGCGGAGGGGAGCGAAGTCGTCGAGTGCGGGCACCCGGCGGTTGTGGACGTCTTCGGTCACGTCGGGGCCAAGGTCTCTCGGCATCGCAGCGCCCTAGTAGCCGCGCGAACGTCGGCCCGGCCGCTGACCGGTGCGCTTGCGGATGTTCGGCGTCACGGTCACATCCCACGTCGGACGGTCAAGCCAGCGCGCCTGCCACGAGGCTGCGTCCTCGTCATCGTGCTCGTCGCGGATGCCGGGAAACAGGTCGGTGGCGATGCCGCTTGGATCCGCGCCATCCCCAGAGCCACCCGGCTCTTCGCCCGCCGGCAGGACGGTGACCGACGTGACCTCGAAGGCCTCCTCGGCCTGACCGCCCGGACCGCGCCCGCGTCCGCCCTTGCCACCGGGCCGATGCGCCGCAGACCGCTCCTTCGCGCCAAGCGCGGCGTTTTTGGCAGCCCGCTCTGCGGCTCGGGCAACCACCACCGACGCGTCCTGCTCCAGCACCCGCAGCCGGATCTGCTGGATCTCGTCGCGCAGGGCGGCGGCCCGCTCAAATTCGAGCTGCTTGGCGGCCGACTTCATCTCGGCCTCCATCTTGGCGACCAGCCGCTCCACCTCAGCCTTGTCCGCGGCGGCTAGGTTCTGCGCCCTGCGCTCCGAGCTGTAGATGACGGTGTTCTCGGCGACCGCCCGCAGGCGGTCGTTGATGTCGTGGATGCCCTTGATGATCGTCGTCGGCTCGATGTTGTGCTCAACGTTGTACCGCTCCTGCACTGTGCGGCGGCGATCCGTCTCGTCGATGGCAACGCGCATGGACTCGGTCACGCGGTCCGCATACATGACCACACGCCCGCCGGTGTTTCGCGCGGCGCGGCCGATCATCTGGATCAGCGACCAAGCGCTGCGCAGGAACCCCTCCTTGTCGGCGTCGAGGATGGCAACCAGCGTGACCTCCGGCAGGTCAAGGCCCTCGCGCAGCAGGTTGATGCCCACCAGCACGTCGTAGACGCCCAGGCGGAGGTCCCGCAGGATCGCCACCCGCTCCAGGGTGTCCACCTCGCTGTGGAGGTACTGGACCTTGATGCCGAGCTCCTTGAGGTAGTCCGCCAGGTCTTCCGACATCTTCTTGGTGAGCGTGGTGACGAGGGTGCGCTCGCCCTTCTCCACGCGCGACCGGATCTCCTCCAGAAGATCGTCAATCTGGCCCTCGGTGGGCCGCACGACGATGGGCGGATCCACGATGCCAGTGGGCCGGATCAGCTGTTCCACGGTCTGCTGGCTGTGCTCGTGCTCGTACGGGCCGGGCGTTGCGCTGACGTATATGGCCTGGTTGACGTGGACCTCGAACTCCTCGAAGGTCAGCGGCCGGTTGTCCAGCGCGGACGGCAGGCGGAAACCGAAGTCAACCAGGATCTCCTTGCGGGTCCGGTCGTTCTTGTACATGCCGACCACCTGGGGGATGGTCATGTGGGACTCGTCCACCATCAGCAGCCAATCTGGCGGGAAGTAGTCCAGCAGCGTCCATGGCCGGGACCCCGGCTCGCGCTGGCTCAGGTGCCGGCTGTAGTTCTCCACACCCGAGCAGTACCCGAGCTCCCGGAGCATCTCCAGGTCAAATGTGGTGCGCTGCCGGAGCCGAGCTGCCTCGAGGGCTCGACCCTCGGCCTCCATCTGGCCGACGCGGAGCTCCATCTCCTCCTCGATTGCCGCCGCGGCGACGCCCAGCTTCTCCTTGGGTGTCACAAAGTGGGTGGCCGGGTAGATATTGAGCTCCTTGCGATCCGCCAGCAGCTCCCCGGTGAGCGGGTCAATCTCCGTGATCCGTTCCACCTCGTCGCCGAAGAACTCCACGCGCACGACGATCTCAGAACTGGCCGGGCCGATCTCCAGCGTGTCGCCGCGCACGCGGAACCGCGCGCGGGTGAGCGCCGCGTCGTTGCGCTGGTACTGGAGGTCCACCAGGTGCCGCAGCACGGCGTCCCGCCGGTACTGCCCGCCCGTGCGCAGCCGCAGCACGGTGGCGCCGTAGTCCACCGGCGCGCCAAGACCGTAGATGCACGACACCGACGCCACGATGATCACGTCGCGCCGCTCAAACAACGCGTGGGTGGCGGCGTGGCGAAGCCGGTCGATCTCCTCGTTCCGGCTGGAGTCCTTCTCGATATAGGTGTCCGACCGGGGCAGGTACGCCTCCGGCTGGTAGTAGTCGAAGTAGCTGACGAAGTACTCCACCGCGTTGTCCGGGAAGAACTCTCGGAACTCGGAGTACAGCTGCGCAGCCAGCGTCTTGTTGTGGGCCAGGACCAGCGTGGGCTTCTGGTGGCGGACGATGGTCTGGGCCATCGTGTAGGTCTTCCCCGAGCCCGTAACGCCTAGCAGCGTCTGGTGACGCAGGCCGCGGCCAAGACCGTCCACGAGGCGCTCGATGGCGCCCGGCTGGTCACCGGTCGGCTCAAAGGGGGCGACAAGTCGAAAGTCCGGCACCAGCCAAATCTACCACGCTGGGCGGAGCCTATATCGAACGCCCGTTCTCGGGTACCGGGGGGACCCACCCGGGACCAACGGCCCATTATGCGTAGACTTGCGGCAGACGAAGATGGCGCCCGACGCAGCATCGCTATACGCTGCGACACCACGCACTCGCCCCCCGCCGCGCCTCGGTCAGGAGACGCGCTCGGTGCCCAAGAGTCAAGCCGGGTGGGCACGGCACACTGGTCGGCGGTGACGCCGCTGACCGCCTCGGGAGGCACGCTCGGATGGAGATGGAATACAAAGATCCCTCGCGTCGAAACCGATGGATCATCGTGCTGGGTGTGGTGTTCGCGGTCGTCGCGGGCGCGGGTTCCTACCTTGTGCTCACGCGGGCACAACAGCAGGCAAGCCAGCCGTCAACGTCGAAGGTGATCACCGGTGTGGTGGCCGCCCGCCCGCTGCTCGCCCACAAGCCGCTCGTGCGCGACGACTTGGCCGTGCGCAAGGACATCCCGGCCGACATCACCAACGTGAACACGGCCCTGCTCGTGACCAACCCTGACGACCTCGTGGGTGTGCTTCTGGCGGTCGATGTGGCGCCGGGGCAGCTCATCACGCGAAACCTGCTCGCCTCGGACGTCGCCGGCGGCGAGTTCCAGATCCTGGCGC
Source organism: Chloroflexota bacterium (assembly GCA_025355255.1). GTDB lineage: Bacteria > Chloroflexota > Limnocylindria > Limnocylindrales > CSP1-4 > CAIXZV01. The sequence continues at coordinate 7,659 of JANYAA010000177.1, forward strand.
CCGGCGAGAGTGTTGCGCCGGACTCGGAGATGTGGCGCGCAGTTGCGCTCACCGTCGGTGACGATCGCGCCGTCGGCGGCATGCTCCAAGCGGGCATGCACGTGGACGTCGTCATGACCGTCACACCGGTCCTTCCGAGCGCCGCGCCCTCCGCGTCGGGCCAGCCTTCGGCAAGCCCACGCAATTTCAATTACTACAGCGACGCGACCACCAAGATCACCTACCAGGACATGAAGATCCTCGCGAAATCGGGCAGCTTCTACATCCTCAAGACGACGCTTCGGGTGGCCGAGGAGATCAGCCACATGCAGGCCGCAGGTGCGGCGCAGTTCTCCTTGATCCTCCGCCCGGGGTTGGACAGCCGAATTGTCGATCTCTCCACGTTCGGTGAGACAACCAACCGCATCCTCCAGCGATACGGCGTGCTGCTCCCGCAGGCTTTCCCGGTGGGGACGTACCCGAGCCCGCCGCCCATCCCGGCGATCACCCCGGCGCCCACGCCGGCCCCATCGGGTTCGCAGGTGCCCTCGCCGTCACCGAGCGCCAGCGCCAGCGGCTGAGCACAGCCGACCATCGCCCAGCCGCTCCGCCGCCTCGGAGCGGCTGGGCGAACGCCTCAGCATGACCCGGGTCGCCGGGCGACCGCCCCTGCTTCCCCGTGCGCGTCGCTGACCCGGCGCGCCTCCCAGCCGCCCGATCGGGTTCGCCCGGTCGGGCGGTGCTTTGCGTGTTCGCGGGCAGGCCGATGAGCTAGCGGGCCCCGGCGATCGCCTCGGCGAGCGCCTCGGTGACCATGGCGCGTGACGCCGCCAGCTCGCCAGTCGTGTCCAGCACACGCGTGGCAGCGGGCCGCAGGCGATCCGCCAGGCCCGAGTGCGCGGCGATCCGCTGCTCTGCGTCTGCGTGCGATGTGCCGCGCCCGGCAAGCCGCTCCATCTGGGCGGTCGGGTCGCACACCACGAGCCAGACCTCGTCGCACAGCGCGGCCAGCCCGCCCTCCACCAGCTTGATCGCCTCAACCGCCACCGCCGGTGCCCCGTCGCGCTCCGCCTTGTCAATGGCCTCGAGGATCCGCGGGCGAACCGCCGGATGGACGATGGACTCCAGCTCGCGCAGGGCGACGGCATCGGCAAACACAATCCGGCCCAGGGCGGCGCGGTCCAGCGTCCCGTCCGGTCCGGCGACGGCGGCGCCAAACCGCCGAAGGATCACGTCGTGCGCAGGATGGCCGGGCGATGTCACGCTGCGCGAGATGGCGTCGGCGTCCACCACGGCCACGCCAAGCTCCGCGAGCCAGCGCACAACCTGGGACTTGCCGCAGCCGATAGGCCCGGTCACGCCGATCCGCAGCGTCCGGCCCGTGTTGGTCTCCCGGCCAGCCAGTCGTCCGCTCACGGCGCCTGCTCCTCAAGCTCCAGCCACGCGTCCTCGGCCTCGGCGAGCGCGCGCTCGACATCGGCCAGCTCGCTCGTCACACGGCGCATCTCCACAAAGTTGGCGGCTACGGACGGCGTTGTCATCGCCAGCTCCAGCTGCGTCTTGCGGAGGCCAAGCCTGGACAGCTCCGAGTCGAGCGCCTCGCTCCGCCGACGATACGCGTCCTTGGAGAGCTTCGGACGGCCAATTGCGCGACGCGTCTTGACGGGCGCCCTCTCTTCAGGCGCCAAGGGTGCCGCGGGCGCTCCCTTCGCGCCATTGGGCCCCGAAGGGTTGGCGGGCAGCACGCCCTTGGGCGCCATCGAGCTGGGCCGGATCCGGTTGGCGCGCCGGGCTGCCTCCGCCTCGATGGTCCAGCCGTCCGCGACGGCCGCTCGCCATGCGCGATAGCCGCCGTCAAAGGGCACGGCGAGGCTGTCGCCCACCACCCAGAGGCGCTCGCAGATGTTCTCCAGCAGCCGCCGATCGTGGCTGACCACAAGGATCGTCGCCGGCGACTCGATCAGGAATGCCTCGATGGCTTCCCGGGCGGCGATGTCGAGGTGGTTGGTGGGCTCGTCGAGAAGCATCAGGTTGGACG
>JANYAA010000185.1 GCA_025355255.1 Chloroflexota bacterium
GACCAGGCCGCGCGCCCGCTCGATGCCGGCAGCCCGCAGCGTGTCGTCGTTGGTTGCGTCGCCCTGCACCACCATGTGTCCGTCGTGCGCTGCGCGCTCCAGCGAGGCCGCCTCAATGTCGATGACCACCAGGCGCTGCCCCGTGTGGACAAGCTCCGCCGCCACCGTTGAGCCCACGCGGCCGTACCCGCACACGATGAAGTGGTCCGTCAGCGCTGACACCGCGTCGCGCATGCGCTTCGCCTCCCGTCGGCCGCTGGCGGCCTCACTGAGGATCGCGTCGGCCACAATGCCGATCGACCCGAAGATGATCCCCACGCCGGCCACGGCCAAGCCCATGGTCCACAGCCGCTCGGGGAAGCCGGTCATCTCGCGCACCTCGCGGAACCCCACGGTGGTGAGCGTGATGACGGTCATGTACACCGCATCCGATGGCGGCCAGCCAAACAGCACGACATAGCCGAGGGTGCCCACGATGACGACGCCGATGACGGCCGCCGCCCAGAACCGCACGCCCCGGACGCGGACGCCCTCGGCGAGCGCGTGGAGTATGGGAGCACGTGTCGGGTCCGCAAGCGTGTGCCGTGCCATGCAGCGATCGTAGCCCCGTCGTCGGGCGCGGCGCGAGGCATCTTCGGCGCTGGCTAGTGCGCCTCGCGCCCCTCGAAGCGGTCCGGCACCGACAACTCGGGATGCCGGAGGCGCATCCAGTCGCGGAGACCCCACCAGCTGGTCTTGAAGCCGAGTTCCGCCCACGGGATGGCGGAGGGTGCAAAGGGCGTCACCTCAAGGGACTCTTCGCAGGGTCGTGCCTCGCCGCCAACCACGCGCGCCTCGTAGACAAGCGTGACGACCGCGGCCTCCAGCCGCGAGTACAGGCCCACGAGCTCGCCCGGCTCCACGACGAGGCCCGTCTCCTCCAGCGTTTCGCGGACGGCCGCCTCGCCCACCGTCTCGTCCACCTCAAGGAAGCCGCCGGGCTGCGCCCATGTGCCGATGGCTGGCTCAATGCCGCGGCGGATCAGCACCAGCTTTCCGTCCTCGGTGATGGGGAGCGTGGTGACGACGAGCCGCGGGTTGACATACGCGATGAACCCGCAGGCGGCACAGGCCAGTCGCTCACGGTTCTCGCCCTGCGGCATGCCCGCCGTGAGCAGCGTCCCACAGCGGCTGCAGTGGCGCACAAGGCCCTGGAGCCAGCGGGGCACGCCAAGCCCGGATTCGATATCGGTGGATCGCCCGTCGGGTCCGCGGCCAAATGCCGCAACGAGCTCGCGCTCCTCGTCGCTGAGCGGACGCTCGCTCACGAGCTCGCGCCGATTGCGAGGGCGGCGGCCGTGAGAATGCAGGCGACAAGCACAACGGCGGGGATCAGCCAGGCCAGGCGGAACAGCCCGCGCCCGCGGTTTACCGGCATCCAGGCCCAGGCGGAGCGCCAGATGCGGACGATCGCGTCCAGCGTCGTGACCAGCAGCAGCGGCATGGCGATGAAGACGCACAGCTTGACGATCCAGCTGCCAAAGCCAGCACCCATCTCCAGGGCGGTGATGCCGACGGCGCCCGCAACCAACGCCGGTGCGGACAGCAAGACGAAGTTCTTCTGAAGCGGCGTGGGCGCCAGCTCGGGGACGCTGCGCGGCGGCGCTGTCCGCGATGGGCCCGCCAGCGCCGGACCCTCCCGAACCGCCTGACGGTCCAGGACGGGCATGCCTGGCTGCCAGCGCTCGTCGTCCACGAGGTGAGTCTAGCGTCCGCTGACATGGTGACCGGCTCCACGCCCGGGTACGCTGACCGCATGCAGCAGCTGCTGACGTTCCAGCGGGCATCCCACGCCTCCCCGGTGGCGCTTGGGAGCCTGCTCGTGGTCAACGCGATCCCCCTGATCGGCGTGCTGTTTCTGGGCTGGGACCTCGCCACCATCGTCGCGACATACTGGCTGGAGAACGGTGTGATCGGGCTGTTCGCCATCGGCCGGATCGCCACCGCGTCCGGCACCGGCGTCGTGGGCTCGGCCGTTGCCGCCGCGACGCGGTCGCAGGTGGGCGGGCTGGAGCGTTTCTTCCTCGTGCCGTTCTTCTGCGTCCATTACGGGATGTTCTGGGCCGTCCATGGCGTGTTCGTGTGGTTTGCGCTGCCCTCGATGTTTGCGGGCTTCAGCGGCGGCGACGTGTTTGCCCCGGTTGGCCCCAACGCGGGTGTGGTACTGGCGATGAGCGTGCCGCTCCTCCTCAGCCACGGTGTGTCGTTTGTCTTCAACTGGCTGGGAGGCGGCGAGTACCGCGCCTCAACGCCGGCGGCTCAGATGGCCGCACCGTACGTTCGCGTTGTCATCCTCCACCTGACGATCATCTTCGGCGCGTTCGCCGTGGCGTTTCTGGGTTCGCCTGTGTGGGCGATGGTCGTCATGGTGGTGCTCAAGACGGCTGTGGATGTGGCAGCCCACCTGGCGGAGCGGAACCGCGCTGGGCTGCGGATGGCGCTCACGGGCGGGACGGGTGAGTGAGGATGTATATGAGCAGCTTCGGGAGATGCGAGTTATGAGTGGTGGTAAGGGGGTTAAGTTATTTTCAGAGGGGTAT
>JANYAA010000203.1 GCA_025355255.1 Chloroflexota bacterium
GGCCGGCGTCACCTCTGCGCTCACACCGTGGGTCTGGGCGTGGGGCGTGATGGCGCCTTTGCCGAGTACGTGTCCCTGCCGATGACCAACATCTGGCACCACTGGCCGGGCATTGATGAGGATGTCGCGGCCATCTTTGACCCGTTCGGCAACGCCGTTCACACGGCGCTCGCGTTCCCGGTGCTGGGCGAGGATGTCCTTGTCACGGGTGCCGGGCCCATCGGCCTCATGGCCACCGCCGTCGCCCGCCATGCGGGCGCGCGGTTCGTGGTGGTGTCGGAGCCCAACCCGGTCCGCCGCGCGCTGGCCAAGCAGATGGGCGCCACGGCCGTGGTGGATCCGAGGACCCAGGACATCAAAGAGGTCATGGCCGAGCTTGGGATGGTGGAGGGCTTTGACGTTGCGCTGGAGATGAGCGGCAACCCGTCCGCCGTCCGCGGAGCAATCGATGCCATGGCCCACGGCGGGTCCATCGCCATCCTCGGCATCCCCACCGAAGACATCTCCATCGACGTCAACGAGATCGTCTTCAAGTTGCTCACCATCCGCGGCATCTATGGCCGGGAGATGTACGAGACCTGGTACAAGATGACCGTGATGCTCCAGTCGGGGCTGGACATCCGGCCCGCGATCACCCACCGCTTCGGGTTCCGCGACTTCGAGGAGGCCTTCGCAACCGCCCGTTCGGGCGACTCGGGCAAGGTCATCCTCGACTGGACCGCGTAGGACCTCGCAACCACCGCAGGAGGATCCGCATGGGCCCCGCAAGCAGACCCGATCCCCTCGCGTTCATCGGCGAGGAGCTCGCCGCCATGCGCGAGCGCCATCTGTACCGACCGCTGCGCGTGATGTCGTCCGCGCAGGGGCCCATCGTGTCCCTCGATGGGCGACGCGTGATCAGCCTGTCGTCCAACGACTATCTGGGGCTGTCCCACCATCCGCGAATGAAGCGCGCCGCCATCGAGGCCGTGGAGCGCTATGGCGCGGGCGCGGGCGCCGTGCGGACCATCGCCGGGACCCTGAGCCTGCACGAGGCGCTGGAGGCGGAGCTGGCCGCCTTCAAGCACACGGAAGCCGTGCTCACATTCCAGAGCGGCTTCACGGCCAACACCGGCGTCATCCCCACCATCACCGGCGAGACGGACCTCATCGTCTCAGACGAGCTCAACCACGCCTCCATCATCGACGGCATGCGGCTGTCCAAGGCGCCGCGGAAGGTGTTCAAGCACGCCGACGCGGCCTCACTGCGCGCGGTGCTGGCCGACGCCGTCCAGACAGGTCGCGACGGCCACGGCCAGCCGTACCGGCTGATCCTTGTAGTGACGGACGGCGTGTTCTCGATGGACGGCGACATCGCGCCGCTGCCGGCGATCGTCGAGGCGGCCGAGGAGTTTGGCGCCGCGGTCATGGTTGACGACGCGCACGCCTCGGGCGTGCTGGGCAAGGACGGGCGGGGCTCGGTGAGCCACTTCGGGCTCGAGGGCAGGGTGGCCGTCCAGGTGGGCACACTGAGCAAGGCCGTGGGCGTCCTGGGCGGCTACGTGGCCGGCTCGCAGGACCTGCGCGACATCCTGGTTCAGCGGGCGCGGCCGTTCCTCTTCTCCACCAGCGCTCCGCCCGCGGTCGCCGCCGCCTGCAGTGAAGCCATCAAGATCATGGTGGAGGAGCCGGAGCTGATCGAGCAGCTGTGGGCCAACACCCGCCGGTTCAAGGCAGAGCTCACGCGACTTGGCTTCAACACCGGCCACTCCGAGACGCCCATCACCCCGGTCATGCTGGGCGACCCGGAGACCGCCATCCGCTTCTCAGGCCGTCTCTTCGAAGAGGGCGTCTTCGGCACGTCCGTGGTCTTCCCCACGGTTGCCATGGACAAGTCGCGGATCCGGACGATCGTCACAGCGGCTCACACGGACGACCTCCTGGACCAGGCGCTGGCCGCCTTCGATCGTGTCGGCCGCGAGCTCGGCGTGATCACGGGCTAGCCGGTGACCGACACACGCGATCGCGCAGAGGTTGAACGCGAGGTCTTCCTTGCGGGCATGGCGGCGGGGCTCGCGGCGCCTGTCCCGCTGCCGCTGGACGCCCACATGCACACGGTGCGCTCACCGGACGCGAACGCGATGCTTGAGGCGTACTGCGTCCTGGCCGTGGAGCGCGGTCTCGCCGAGTTGGCGATCACCGACCATGTGGACTTCGACCCCACGATGCCGGCCTACGGCTTCGCGTCGTTCACGGACCGCGAGCGAGAGGTGCGCGAGGCAGCCGAGCGTTGGGCGCCACGCGGGCTGGCGATCCGGTTTGGCGTGGAGGTGACCTACGAGCGCGCGTACGAGGAGGTCATCCGCGGCTGGCTCAAGCGTCACCCCCACGACTACGTCATCGGCAGCGTCCACATCAGCGCCGTATCGCCGTATAAGGCGTCCAACGTGGCGTCGTTCGTGGCCGGCCGGTCCCTGCCCGGCATCGTGGCGCCGTACTTCGACGAGGTCATTGGCGCGGCGCGCAGCGGTCTCTTCGACACCATCGGCCACATGGACTTCGTGAAGCGCTACCTCATGCCGCATGTGCTGCCGGCAGACCTCGCGGCGGCGCCCGAGCTCTATGAGCCCGTGTTGGCCGCGCTGATCGAGACCGGCACAGCCTTGGAGGTCAACGCTTCCGGGCTGCGCCAGCTGCCGCGGGAAACCTACCCGTCGGCCGCGATCGTGGCACGCTATCGCGAGCTTGGCGGCAGGCATGTGGCCGTCGGCTCGGATGCGCATCGCACGGAGTGGTTTGGCTACGGCCTCGCGGAGGCCTATCGCCACGCTGCAAGTGCGGGGTTCACGGCACTCACGTTCCGGCGCGGCGCCGGGAGGGTGGACGTGCCAATCACGGGTTCAGCGAGGTAGGCATGCGCCTGAGCGTCCTGGGGGCCGGCCCCGCGTACACCGACGTCTACGACGCGGCCGGTGCCGCGTACCTGGTCATGCACGGGTCCACGAGCCTGCTGCTTGACCTCGGCCACGGCTCGTTCTCGCGGATCTTCGCCGACCGCCGTCCCGAGGCGCTCGATGCGGTGGTGATCAGCCATTTGCATCCGGACCACTTTGTAGACCTCGTGCCGATGCGCCACTACCTGCGCTACGAGTTCAGCCCGCCACGCCGCCTCCGTGTGCTGGGTCCGAGCGGGCTTGACGACCGACTCGATGCGCTGCACGCGGAGCCCGGCTTCTCGGCCGAGGCGCTTGACTGCGAGGCGCTTGGCGAGGCCACCCGCGTGATCGGGGAGCTGACGCTGGAGTCCCGCAGGGTCTGGCACACCAATGAGAGCTACGCGTTCCGCGTTGCGCCGGTCAGCGGCGGCGGACCAGGGCTGGTATACAGCGGGGATTGCGGCAGCATCGATGATCTGGCGCCACTGGTCCGTCCCGGCGATGCCCTCCTTGTTGAGGCGGCCTTTGGGGTGGGGCCTGGGCCTGCGGGCGTGGCCCATCTCACGGGACCCCTAGTGGGCGAGCTTGCAGCGCGCACCAGCCCCGGACGCGTGCTGCTCACGCACATCCTGCCGGGGCGCGATCCCGAGGCCACCCTGGCGTCCGTGCAGGCGCTGTACGACGGCCCGGTGTCGTTCGTCTGGCCGGGGACACGCCTCGAGATCTGAGCCGAGCCGTCGCCCGCACACAGCGAAGCACCGGTGCCCTGGATCCCCAAGGGTTGTCGAGCCGGTAACCGAAATAGAAGAAGACCGAAGCCGCATGGCTCCGGTCCTCTTTCACATCTGGCGAGGCAGTCCGGGGACTACCGGCGGCGGCGGATCGCAGCCGGGGTCAGGATGAGGATGCTGGCCAGCAGGCCGGCCACCGCGAGCAGGAGGATCATCCAGTTGCGCGAGACGGCAGCTGCGATGGTCGCGGCCCCATCAGTGGGCGGCGGGGTCACGTTCGGGTCTCCGGTCGCACCGCCGACATCGCCGCTCGGCGGGGTCGGGGTGGGCGTCCCCGTCTCACCGCCGACATCGCCGCTCGGCGTGGGGCTGGGCGTCGCGCCCTCGGTCGTGGGGGTGGGGACCGGGGCGGCGGGCGTCGTGGGAGTTGGGGTCGGCGTCGGCGTGGGCTTCGGTGTCACGCAGTTGGCCGCGAGGAGCGCAAGGCCCGCCGTGGTGTTGTTGAGACCCAGGTAGGTGAACGCGCCGTACGTGTACGACGGGATGATGTCGCCCCAGCCGATGTGCTGGGCCTTCAGTCCGGCGCTCCAGATCGGGCCGGCGTGGTGGTTGTGCCCGCTCTTGACATAGCCGCTCGAGGCGATGTCCACCGTGATCTTGACGTACGGGTTCGTGTCGCTGTTCGTGGCGTGGCAGAGGGTGACCTTCTGGCCCGTCGCAGGCTGCGTCGCCAGGGTGGTCGTGGGCGTCAGGACGGCCACGGCGATCAGGGCGGCCGGGGCTAGCCATCCGGCCAGTCGCAGGATTTTGACGAGGTTCATGTGGTGTCCTTGCTCCCCGATATGCGGCCTCGCCGCAGGCTTCCTCATTCGAAAGGTCACTCCGGATCCGCCATCCGGTGGCAGTGCGCACATGATGGGCCACCGCGGGCACGCTCGTCTAGTACTTGCGCCGCCGGAAAACCACCCCCAACTGCACAAGAGCGCCGAATCCGGGGCTAGGCCCGGTGCATGCTGGCACCGGCCCCCCAAACAGGGAGTCCTACAAGTCCCAGGGAGAGCACCGGGGACAAGCGTCGCCAGGATGTGCGCGCAGCACGGTGACGTGGGCTCTCCAGGTCCCCATGTCCCCGGCTTGCGGTAACGGGCGAGACAAACAGACAGACGGGGCGCACTCAGTTGAGTGCGCCCCGTCTGGGTCTCGGGGACCCTAGGTCAACGGCGGATCCACCGCGGGCCGACCGGCGAAGGCCGGCCCGAGGTCGTGCGAAGGTTAGCTCCGCCGATTCCGCCGGCGGGCCCGCGCCGGGGTCGGGACAGAGAGCCCAACCAGGAGCATGAGGCCCGCAATAGCCACCAGGAGGAGGAACACGCTGTTCCCGGACTGCTGGGTGGGGGTCACGGCGTCCGTGGGCGGCAGCGTGATCCGCGGGGTGGCCGTCTCGGAGAGAACGGAGCTGACTGGGGTGGGGGTGGGGGTGGGGGTCGGCGCTGGGCCAATCGTCACGGTCTTGGTGTCCGTGGCGGTCACGGTGGTATCACCGTCGTGGCCGGTTGCCGTTGCGATGTTGGTCGTGTCGACCGAGATGGACGTCGTGCACTGGAAGGTCCACGTCTCCGTCAGGTCGAGCAGCTGGTTGGTGTTGGCGTCTCCGCCGACGAAGCCGACGGGGCTGCACTTGTTGTCGGTCAGGGTCACGTTGGACAGCGGCACGTTGCCGGTGTTGGTCACCGCGTAGGTGTACGTCACCGGACCGCCCGGGAACGGCAGGAAGGCCGTGCTCGCGGTCTTGACGACGTGGATGCCTGGCACATGCGTCAGGGTCACGTTGAGGGTTGCCGGTGCGTGAACGCAGATCGGCTGGCCCTCGACGACCTGCTCGCAGGCGTATGCGGTGTTGGTGCGCCGTGTGCCGACGTCCGTCGTGTTGTTCGGCGACGCGGTGCCGGTCACGGTGACGGTCACCGAGGCCCCGGCCGCGAGGCTGCCGAGATCGATGCCGGAGCCGGTCAGGTGGGTCGAATCGCAGGTGCCGTCGGTCGGCGAGCAGACCACGCCCGTGATGGCGTAGAAGGCCGGGAAGTCGTTGTCGGTGACCAGGACGTTCCCGGTTGTGTTGCCATTCCCGGCGTTGGTGATCACGAGGGTGTAGGTGACCGTGGTGGACGTGCCGCCGGGGATCGTGGACGGATCGACCGCCTTCGTGATGTGGAGGTCAGTCCCGGTGGTGACGGTGTTGTTGGTGGAGCAGTCGGGACCGGTCTCCCCGGCAGACGAGCAGTCCACGCTGTTGGCCTCGATGGCCGTGTTCGGAAGGTCGGTGGTGCCGGCCGTCCACCCGGTCGTGGCGAGGGTCACGGAGAAGGTGAGGGTGGCGGTCCCGCCGAGGGCGGCGATCGAGACCCCGCTCCAAGTCAGGTTCGGGCTCGTGAAGCTCGTGGACCCAGACGAAGCCGCGGCGTCGCCGTTCCATGAAGCGTGGGCCAGGATGCTCGACAGGTTGTCGGTGACAGCCTCACCGGCGGCGTTCGCGTCACCGGTGTTGGTGATGGTGAGCTGGTACGTGAGCGTGTCGCCCGGGTTAGCCGAGCCGGTGTGACCGTAGGTGCCGTCGCCGACCTTCACCATCTTGACGAGGTTGAGGATCGGGGCAGCATGGACGATCGTGGTGGTCGAGCATGCGGGGTTGGGCTGGTCGTTGACGGGCGGACACACCACTGAGTTGTCTAGGGCGGTGGACCCGCTCGGGAAGACCGCGTTGAGCTTGACGTGGAAGGTCAGCGTGGCCGAGGCGCCGGCATTGATGTTGACGCCGGCCCAGGTGATCGTCCGGGTGCCCGCGTTGTACGAGCAGGTGACGTTGCAGGTCGTGATGTCGAAGGCCGCGCTGTTGGCGACGAGGTTCGCGGACAGGACGTCCGTGATCGTCTGGCCGGTCGCGTTGGCGTTGCCGG
>JANYAA010000241.1 GCA_025355255.1 Chloroflexota bacterium
GTCAAGGGTATTGACGAGCGGGTCATCCGCGAGGGGCTCAAGCAGGCGCTCGCCGCCCGCCTGTTCATCCTCGACAAGATGACCACCGTGCTCCCGGCCGCCCGCGACACGATGTCGGACTTCGCCCCCAGGATCATCACGATCAAGATCAACCCCGAGAAGATCCGCGAGATCATCGGCAAGGGTGGGTCCATGATCCGCAAGATCCAGGAGGAGACCGGGACCGAGATCAACGTCGAGGACGACGGCACCGTGGAAATCTCAGCCGTCTCCGGCGAGAACTCGCGCAAGGCGGTCAACTGGATCGAAAGCCTCACCCGCGAGGTTGAGGTTGGCGCGCTGTACCTGGGCAAGGTCACCCGCCTGATGACCTTCGGCTGCTTCGTGGAGATCCTTCCCGGCAAGGAAGGCCTCATCCGGATCAGCGAGCTGGCCGACTACCACGTGCCGTCCGTTGAGGATGTCGTGTCGGTGGGCGACGAGGTCATGGTGGTGGTCACCGAGATCGACCGCCAAGGCCGCGTGAACCTGTCCCGCAAGGCAGCGATGCAGCGGCACCTCGCCAAGTAGCACCGTTATGCGAAACGCCCCCGAGGCCAACCGGCCCCGGGGGCGTTTGCTGTTCTGGCGATGTTCCAGGGTTCACCCGGAGCTGCTGTTCTAGACGGCGGGCTGGCCGCCGTTGGCGCAGAACTTCGCGCCCGGCGCACGCTCCTGCCCGCAGCCGGTGCAGAAGGCCTTGGTCGGCACCGACGTGCCGCAGCTGGCGCAGAACTTCGCATCTGCTGCCAGCGCCACGCCGCAGGAGCCGCAAGCGGGGGCCGGCGTTGCTGCGGGAGCCCCGCCGGGAGCGCCAGCGGGGCTCCCGGCGGCCGCGGCCTTCATCGCGTCCGGGATCCCGAACGCGGTGGCGATCCCGCTCATGAAGCTCGCGGCGGCCGCGCCGGCCTGCTGCGCATCCCTCGTCTGTAGCTCCTCGCTCCGCGGCGAGTCCTCCCTGCAGAAGCCGGAGGTCATGTCGAAGTCCGGGATGCACACGATCCGGTGACAGGACTGGCACTCGGCGAAGTTCACCTTCACCTCCGCCCAGGCCTTCTCGAGCTCGTCGTTGGTCAGCGTGTTCCGATAACGGTCGTTGTCCACCTGGTTTGCGGCAGCGTTGCCCACCAGCGGGATGTTGCGCAGCAGCCCGCCAAAGACGGACTTGGCGATGGTCTCCTTGACCTCCTCCACGAGGACCGGCTGCGCGCGGTAGTCGCGGCCGCATGATTCGCAGCTGAACATGGCGTACGGCCCGGTGCCGTCGTTGTTGACGTTGTAGGGTGCCTTGCGGGTGGGTTCCACGGTTCCTCCGGTGCTTGCGGCCCACATCGGCGCGGTCCGGGACGAGGTCGCGCCACCATCGCGGTGGCCGGATGCTTTGGATCATAGGCCGGCGAGCGACCGCTACGCAGGGGTCCACTGCACGCCCCGGCAGACCTGCCGGACCCGTTTGCGGACGTCTCCCTGCGCCAGCTGCTGAGCCTCTGGGCTGTCGCGGAGGGAGCCTCCGCCGGGAGCGCCGCTGCAATGGAGCATACGCAGTCCTCGATCAGCCGGTATGTGGCGGCAGCTGAGGCGGCGCATGGCATGAGGCTGTCTGATCGGTCATGCGGACCGCTCCGGCCAGCTGCGGTCTGCTGGCGCGGACCTGCTCGCGTACTTGGCCTGTCGGCCGCCGAAGGACCCGCTGGTATACTCCCGCAAGCCCCAACCACTTCGTAGAAGGCAGGCAAAACGTGCCCGGATCCGCACCCGAGAAGCTCACCGTCGCAGTCGTCGGCGCCACTGGCGCCGTTGGCCGGACGATGACTCGCGTGCTGCTCGAGAAGCGGTTTCCGATGACCGAGCTACGCCTGCTGGCGTCGGAACGGTCGGCAGGCCAGGTCATCGACGTGCCGGGTTTTGGCGCCATCACGGTGGAGCTGGCCGCGCCGGAGACCTTTGCGGGGATCGACATCGCGCTCTTCAGCGCGGGCGGGGACACCTCCAAGGCGCTTGCGCCGGAGGCAGCGGCCCGCGGCTGCACGGTGATCGACAACTCCAGCGCCTGGCGCATGGACCCGGCCATCCCGCTCGTGG
>JANYAA010000249.1 GCA_025355255.1 Chloroflexota bacterium
GCACCGCTGTGAGCAGCGACCCGATCAGCGCCACGAAGAACGCGCCGGAGATGCCCAAGTTGGCCTCGGGAAAGCCCAACGCCTGGACGACCAGCCACAGGCGGAGGCCCTCAGTGGCCCAGACGCAGATGGTGAGCACGATGAGCGGCGGCAGCTGGCGCACGCCGACTGCGCCGAAGACACCTTCCTCAAACCGGTCGTAGAGATCGACAAACCGGTGTGGCAGCGGCAGCTTGGTCAGGATCTGGCGGCCAAAGTTGCGCATGGTGAGCAGCAACACCGCCAATACGAGGACGACGGCCACACCGAGCGCGCCCACAAACTGGATCTCGGGCGGGAAGCCGTTGCGGAAGCTCCAGAACCCGGCGCCGAGACCCAGGATCGCAATTGCGAACAGGTCCAGCAGCCGCTCGACAAACACGGTCCCAAACGTGCGCGAGAGCGAGACCGGGCTGTTGATCTTGAGCAGGTATGCGCGGTAGACGTCCCCCAGCTTGGCGGGCACCAGGCAGTTGACCATCCACGAGAGGAACAGAATCTCGGTGGAGTCCCGGACGCCGATACGGAGACCGGTGCCGCGCAGGATCCGGGCCCAGCGCAGACCGCGCAGCGGGAACCCGAGATAGAAGACCCCAAACGCGGCCAGGAGCAGCAGCGGGTTGGCACTAGAAACGCCGGAGATGACGTCCTCCAGGCGGACTTTGAGGACCACTTGGAACGCAAGCGCCAGCAGAAGCAGCGGCACGACGATGGAGAGGATGGTCTTGGGCTGGCGCAGACGCCGGCCAATGGAGATCTGCTCGCGCTCTGCGGCGGCCTCTGCGTCCGCCGCAGCGGCAGGATCTCCCTCCAGCAGTGCTTCGGCCTCGGGTTTCATCACACCTGCGGCGCTCCAGGTTCGCCCGGCATGTCCGGGGGCTGGCGTGGGACACGCGCGTTGCCGCGCGCGCGGTTGATCAGTTTGGCCACCGGGGTGAGCGTGCGGACCAGGTATGAGGCCCGGCCAGGGACAAGCTCGATGGACTCGAGTGCGGCCAGCAGCCCGTGAGGCGTGCCGGGATCGCCATCCATCGCAGTGTAGGCGACACCCACTTCCAGCACGCTGTGCGCATCGGAGACGGCCACGCCGGGCAGACCCAACTCGCGGGCGAAGGCCGCGGCGCGGTCGTTGCCGCTGCCGCCAACCAGCCGCGCGTTGTACGCCTCCACCCAGTCAACCAGGGAGCCGATGGCCACCAGACGCGGGTCCTTCAGCATGGAGCCCCGGAAGCGGTCAAACGGGTGGGGAATGCCCACAAGGCCACCCTGCTCACGGACCTCGGCAATCGTGGCACGGGCGGATCGGCCGGGCGCGACGGCGCGCTGCAGAAACAGGGCGATCAGGTCCCCATCGGCGGTCTTGACCTCTTCGCCGATGATCACCACCAGCCCGTCCGGCGCCGCATCGCGGGCGCGCAGAGCACCCTCGATCCGGTCGTGGTCCGTGATGGCGAGGTGCGTGAGACCGCGCCTCGCCGCAGCCGCAACCACCGCCTCAGGCTTCGCCAGCGAGTCAAAACTCGCGCTCGTGTGGCAGTGCAGATCAACGAACGCCCTCAATCGCCTACTCCGGCGAGCAGTCGAGGCGTGGGGGCCACGGCGCGCGGGAGCCTGCCCAACTAGATCTGCGAGACGAGCGACTTCTTGAAGAAGTCGAAGTGCTCCAGCGCGAGGCCCGTGCCGAGCGCCACGCAGTTGAGCGCGTTCTCGGCGACGTGGCACGGCACACCGGTCACCTGGGTGAGCAGCTTGTCCACGTTGCGCAGCAGCGAGCCGCCGCCCGACATGACCATGCCCTTGTCGATGATGTCCGACGAGAGCTCCGGGGGCGTCTGCTCGAGGACGCTGCGGACAGCGGCGACGAGCTGCTGCAGCGGCACCTCGATTGCCTCCATGACCTCAGACGACGAGAGCTGAATGGTGCGCGGCAGACCCGCGATCAGGTCGCGGCCGCGAACCTCCATCGTGAGCTCGCGCTCCAGCGGCAGGGCCGTGCCGATCTGGATCTTCACTTCTTCAGACGTCCGCTCGCCCACCATCAGGTTGTACTTGCGCCGAATGTAGCTGGTGATCGCCTCGTCAAAGCGGTTGCCGCCGACGCGGAGGCTCTTGCTCACCACGATGCCGCCAAGGGAGATCACGGCGATCTCGCTGGTGCCGCCGCCGATGTCGATGATCATGTTCCCGGACGGGCCGCTGATGGGCACGTTGGCGCCGATCGCGGCGGCCAGGGGCTCCTCGATGAGGTACGCCTCCTTGGCGCCGGCCTTGAGGGCCGCATCGCGGACCGCGCGCTTCTCCACCGACGTGACGCCGGCGGGGACGCTGATCATCACTTCCGGGCGCGAGAACCCCATGGAGCCTTTGCGCGCCTTGTTGATGAAGAAGCGCAGCATGGCTTCTGTAATGACGTAGTCGGCGATGACACCGTCCTTCATCGGGCGGATGGCTGAGATGTTGGCGGGCGTGCGCCCGATCATCTCGCGCGCCTCTTCGCCCACGGCGACGATGCGGTTGTCATCGCTGACGGCGACAACAGAGGGCTCCGTGATGACGATGCCCTTGCCCTTGACGTAGACGATGACGTTCGCGGTGCCGAGATCAATGCCTATCTTCATGACGGCGGGAATGCTACTCCGTGACGAAATGACGGGCGGCCGAGGCCGCGGGGATGGTCGTGGCAGGACCGCGCGCGGCCAGCAGGTCAGGCCGGATCGGCGGATCGGGTGATGGTCGCCCCGAGCTGCTGGAACTTGCGGTCGATGTTCTCATACCCCCGGTGCACGTGGTGTGCGCCGTGGATGAGGGATGTGCCCTCCGCTGCAAGGGCCGCGAGGATGAGCGAAGCCCCGGCGCGCAGGTCGCCGATGGACGCCTCTGCGCCGTGGAGCCGGGCCGGGCCGCGGATGACGGCGTTGTGGGCGTCGGCTATGTCAACCGTAGCACCCAACTTGCGCAACTCGGCCAGCCACTCGATGCGGTCCTCGAAGATCGCCTCGTGGATGCGCGAGCTGCCAGCCGCCTGGGTGAGCAGCACGCACACTGGCGGCTGGAGGTCCGTGGCGAGCCCAGGGTATGGCGCGGTTTCAATGTCGACGCCGTGCAGGTCCCCCGGACGCAGGCCGGTCGCGTCGATCTCCATGCGGCTGCCCTCGCAGTGCACGGGCAGGCCGACGCGCGCAAACAGGTCCAGCAGCGCGCCCACGTGCCCGCAGGCCGCGTTCTCAAGCGTGAGCTTGCCGCCGGTCACCGCCGCGGCCACAAGGAACGTGCCGGTCTCGATGCGATCCGGGACGACGCGGTGGTTGGCGCCGCGCAGTCGCCGCTGGCCGTGCACCTCGATGGTGTCGGGCGCGGTCCTCGCCACGTCCGCACCCATCTTCACGAGGAAGGCCATCAGGTCGTCAATCTCGGGTTCCTGCGCGGCCGGGTGAATGACCGTGCGGCCATCGGCCAGACAGGCGGCCAGCATCGCGTTCTCGGTCCCCATCACGGTGACCTGCGGGAAGTGCACCTCCCCGCCGCGGAGGCGACCCGGGGCCTGGGCGAAGTAGTAGCCGTTGCGGTAGTCAATCTCGGCGCCGAGGGCGCGCATCGCGTCCACGTGCAGGTTGACGGGCCGCCGGCCGATGCGGTCGCCGCCGGGGTTGCTGATGATCACGCGGCCAAACCGCGTGAGCAGCGGGCCCAACAGGATGAACGAGGCGCGCATCTTGGCGGCCGCCTCAAGCGGGATGAACAGCCAGTCCACGTCCCCGGCGGCCACCTCGTAGATGCCCGCGGCCGGATGGTCCACCACGACGCCCAGATCCGCGAGCACGCCGGCCATCACGCGGACGTCTTCAATATCGGGGACATTCTCAAATCGGCAGCGCTCGCCGGTGAGGACGGCGGCGGCAAGCAGCTTGAGGGCGGCGTTCTTGGCCCCGCTGACCGCCACGGTCCCGCGGAGCGGCGTACCGCCCTCGATGCGGAAGGCCTCGGGCGCAGCGGGCTCGGGCCGGTATTCCCAATGGAAGGGCCGGGCGTCAGCCATCGCCTAGCCGCGCGAGCGCGGACCCTCGCGGTGTCGGCGCTCGGCTACGCGTACGTGGAGAAGGGCCTGCTGCAGGGCGGCCCGGGCAGAGGACAGGTCGGCGCCCTCGTGGAAGCCGGACGCCAGCGTGCGCTCGGCCTCGCGGCGGGCCTCTTGCGCCTTCTCGAGGTCGATCTCAGAGGCGAGGCTGGCGGTCTCCGCCATGACGACAACCTTGTCGGGGCGAACCTGCAGGAATCCGCCGACGATGGCGAAGCTCTCCTCGTCGCCGTCCTTGCGGATCCTGAGCTCGCCCACCCCGAGGATGCTGACAAGCGGTGTGTGGTGCGGCAGGATGCCCAGCTCGCCCTCGACGCCCGGGACGAGGACCATGTCCACGTCGTCCGAGTACGCCAGCCGCTCGGGCGTGACGATCTCCAGGTGCAGCGGCATGGCGGTCAGCCCGCCAGCTTGGCGGCGTTCTCGCGGACGTCGTCGAGGGTGCCGGCGAGGAAGAAGGCCTGCTCCGGGAGCGTGTCGGCCTTGCCCTCGAGGATCTCCTTGAACGAGGCGACCGTGTCCTTGATGGAGACGTACTTGCCGGGGCGGCCCGTGAAGACCTCGGCCACGGTGAACGGCTGGCTCATGAAGCGCTGCAGACGGCGGGCGCGGTTGACGAGGGCCTTGTCCTCCTCGGACAGCTCGTCGATGCCGAGGATGGCGATGATGTCCTGCAGGTCGCGGTAGCGCTGGAGGACGCGCTTGGTCTCCTGCGCCACGTCGTAGTGCTCCACGCCCACAATGAGCGGATCCAGCACGCGCGAGGTGGACGTGAGCGGATCAACCGCCGGGTAGATGCCAAGCTCGGCGATGGACCGCTCAAGGCGGATTGTCGAGTCGAGGTGGGCGAAGGTGGTGGCCGGCGCCGGGTCGGTGTAGTCGTCCGCGGGCACGTACACGGCCTGGAGCGAGGTGATGGAGCCCTTCTTCGTGGAGGTGATGCGCTCCTGGAGCTGCGCCATCTCCGTGGCGAGGTTGGGCTGGTAGCCCACCGCGGACGGCATGCGGCCCAGCAGCGCGGACACCTCGGAGCCTGCCTGGGTGAATCGGAAGATGTTGTCGATGAACAGGAGGACGTCGCGGCCCTCCTCGTCGCGGAAGTACTCCGCCATCGTCAGCGCCGTCAGCCCAACGCGCTGGCGAGCGCCGGGCGGCTCGTTCATCTGGCCGAACACGAAGGCCGTGCTCTTGATGACGCCCGACTCGGTCATCTCCGCGATCAGGTCATTGCCCTCGCGGGAGCGCTCGCCGACGCCCGCGAACACGGAGACACCGGAGTGCTCCTTCGCGACGTTGTTGATGAGCTCCTGGATGATGACCGTCTTGCCAACGCCGGCGCCGCCGAAGATGCCAACCTTGCCGCCCTTGCGGAACGGGCAGATCAGGTCGATGACCTTGAGGCCGGTCTCGAAGACCTCCACCTCGGTGGTCTGGTCCTCGAAGGCCGGCGGACGGCGGTGGATGGGCAGCATCTTGCTGGCGCCAACCTCGCCCTTGCCGTCAATCGGCAGGCCGAGCACGTTGAACACGCGGCCCAGGGTGACCTCGCCCACCGGAACGGTGATCGGGTGGCCGGTGTCGCGGACTGCGGTGCCACGGGCAAGGCCGTCGGTCGTCGTCATGGCGACCGAGCGGACCCAGTTGTTGCCCAGGTGCTGCTGCACTTCGCAGGTCAGCGGCTCCTGGCCCTCGCGGATGATCTCCACCGCGTTGAGGATCCCGGGCAGGTGCCCGGCGGGGAACTCGATATCGACGACCGGACCGGTGATCTGGATGACCCGGCCGGTCTCGGAAGGGGCGGCTGTCGCCATGGTGGGGATTGCCTCCTCGTTCGGCCGGCCTAGCGGGCCTGAGCGCCGCTCGCGATTTCGACCATCTCGCGAGTGATGTTGGCCTGGCGGACCTTGTTGTACGAGAGCGTCAGGTCGTCAATGAGTTCCTGCGCGTTCTCGGTTGCGTTCTTCATGGCGACCATCCGCGAGGACTCCTCGCTCGCCTTTGCCTCAAGCACCGCCTGGAAGATGCGGGTTGCGACATAGCGGGGCAGGAGCGCCTCAAGGAACTGCGCCGGGTTGGGCTCAAAGAGGAACTGGTTGCCGGGAATGCCCACCGTATCCTCGGCAGGCACAACCGGCAGCAGCTGCTCGATGACCGGCTTCTGGACCAGGGTGGACACGAAGCGCGAATAGACGACGTCCACCCGGTCGTAGACGCCGGCGACAAAGTCGTCGGTGACCAAACGGGCGAGCGGCAGGGTATCGGCAAACGACGGCCGGTCGCCGAAGCCCTCGAAGTGGGCTGCAATCGGCACGCGGGAGCGGCGCATCGCGTCGCGGCCCTTGCGTCCAACGGTGGCGGTCTTGAGGTCCCCGGGGTGATCGGTGATCTCGCGGGCCACGAAGCGGATCGTGTTGGTGTTGAGCGCGCCCGCAAGACCGCGGTCGCTGGTGATGATCACGACCAGCCGGTTGTGCGGCTGATCAAGCGGGCGTGACGACAGCAGGGGATGATCGTCCGCCCCGAGGACCGCAGCAAGGTCGGCGATGACCTCGTCCAGCTTCTCGCGGTACGGCCGGGCGGCCAGGGTTGCATCCTGTGCTCGGCGCAGCTTGGATGCCGCGACGAACTGCATCGCCCGGGTGATCTGCTTGATGTTCTTCGCAGACCCGATCCGTCGCCTGATCTCGCGCTGGCTAGGCATCGTTCAGGCTCCCGACCGCCGGTCGGACGTGCCAAGGGCAAGGCGCCGACGAGCAAGCGAGCGAGCGCACTCGAACGTGCGTGAGCGAACGCGCGAAG
>JANYAA010000257.1 GCA_025355255.1 Chloroflexota bacterium
GGGTGATTGGCCGCTGGATTGACGAGCAGAAGCCGCGCGATGTCTTCCTGTTTGAACAGGAGGGCTCGTACGTGGTGCGCGCTCGACCAGATTGGCGATATCACTGGCCGTGAACTCGGCCAGCAGGTGGCGCCCACCGGCGCTGCCCAGGGGCAGGACGCGCACCACGTACGAGCCCTCCTGTTCAAACAGGAAGACATCGCGCGGCTTCTGCTCGTCAATCCAGCGGCCAATCACCCGGAGTGCGCGTTCGTACGGGCCGGCCGACTCTGTGGTGGGCTTCCCGGTGCCGCGGCGGGCGACGCCGGTTTCCATAAACTTGGTGACGTCCTTCTCAGCGTAGGTGTTGGTCTGCTTGACGATCGTCCCCATCGTCTCGGACCAGACATCGGAGGAGTTGCCCATGACGGACAGCCCCTGCACCACAAAGCCCTCCGGGATCTCGAGGATCAGGATGTCGCGCATGCCGCGCGTGTCCAAGTAGCCACCGATAGAGCGGAAGACCTCCTCGAAGTCCTGCCGCGGGCTGCCCTCGTAGATTCGCAAGCGTTGGTCCTCCCGGCACCGGTGCCGCGGTGTCCCCGCGCCTCACCGTTGCCGCAATTTAGGAACCGGTGGTCCGATCCAGCAGTCCTCGTTCCCGCGCTCGTCGCTCGCTAACACGGAAGAGTGCGATGGCGCTGAGTGTACTAACCGACCCGGTGAGCAACAAGACCACAATCGTCGTGACGGCGTCCGGGATCGCCGTACCAGTGAGCGTGACCCAGAGCGAGCCAGCCCCGCCCACGGACGAGGCGCCGCCCGGCAGGATGGCGCCGCGAACGCCCGCCACCCACCATGTCACCGGATTGACCAGGCCGACGATCTGGGCCGGCGCAGGCAGGATCGACAGCGGGAACACCACGCCGGACACAAGGAACAGGGCGCCCGCAAAAGCCTCCGGGTAGGACCACGATTCCTGACGGGTCTGGAGGCACACCGCCGCAAGCCCAATGCCCAGTGCCAACACCGGCGGCAGGCCCAGCAGCAGCGTGATCACCAGCATCGGCCAGTTGACCGCTGCCAGATCTACGCGCAGCCCCAGCACCACCACGGCGAACAGCAGCGCAACCACGGTGCCCATTGCACCCACGGCCAGCTTGGACACGCCGCGGCCAACCAGCACCAGCAGAAACGTGGCGGGGCTCACGTACAGGTACTTGAGCATCCGGTAGCGCTCGCGGTCGTCCAGCACGGACCACGCCGGGCCGGCAATCCCGGCGATCAGCATCGCCCAGAGCGCGGAGCCCAAGACCACAAACGTCCGCACCGCTTCGCCGGACGCGCCCGTGCCACCCACGATCTGGACCATGAACACCAGCAGCAGCAGCGAGGCCACGGGCTTCGCGACGGTGTAGATGAAGAACAGCAGCGGGTCGGTCCAGTTTGACTCCACCTGCCAGCCAAGCCGGATCGCCGTCCACAAGTGGCGGCGCGTGTCGGCGAGGCCGATGCCTTCGGCGCGGGCGGGGTCGAAGCCGTTGCCGTCAAAGGCGGGATGGCCAACCACCGCGGGGGCGTTCATGTGCAGGTCACTCGGTGCTCACTCGGGGCTCACTGCCAGCGGATGGACAGGCTGCCGCGCGAGCGGGCCATCCGCTCGATGACTCGGATCAGCCGCTGCGACGCCACCAGGAACACCACGGTCATCGCCACAAGGATCAGCGCCTCCACCTGTGGCGACGGCGTCCCGGCCAGACCCGGCATCCCCGGGAACGCCAATTGGCGCAAGGCGTCTAACCCCACCGCAAACGGGATGGTGGCGATTGCCACGGCACCCAGCGCACCCAGCCGCGCCACGGGGAAATTGAGCCCCGAGATGAAGTACACGGGCTCAATTGCGAGGTTGGTGAGGTGGAACGCCTCGCGGCCCCAGAGCAGGAACAGGCTCGCGAGCATCATGCCAAGGCCGTAGAGCGCGGTCATTGTCAGCAGGAAGACGGGCACGGCCAGCGCCCAGTCCGTCAGGTGGAATTGGACCCCGAACAGCGCTGTGGAGATCAGCAGGATCGCCAATGAGCGGGTGCCGCTCATGAACAGGCCGCCTGCGGCCATGCCCAGCAGGACCGCCATCAGGCTCATCGGCGCCGCGAAGTAGAGCTCAAGGTTGCCCTGACTCTTCTCCCAGTACAGCTGGCCCGCCATCATCCAGACGACGTTGAGCCAGAACGCCGACATCGCGCCGCCCAGCACCACGAAGCCGACATAGGCCTCCGGCGCCTGGAGCGCCCGATACACCAGCACAAACGCCGAGGTGCCCAGGAACGGCAGGAGGATCTCGAAGAAGATCCAGCTTGGCTCTCGACCCAGCCCGCGGACGCGGGGGTAGGCGCGGCCAACCAGCGCGCGCAGGTTGGTCTCAAACGCGCGGCGGCCGGTCCAATCCGCGTCGGTGCGGGGATCGGCGGTGGTCTCCCGGGTGGGGAAGAGGGTGTTCACCGTTCGGGGTGGTGCTCGGCGTCGTGGTCAGCGGTCTCGGTGGCCGCGTCATCGACGGCTTCGGCATCGGCTTCATCGGCGAAGCCCCGGCCAACCAGCTCCACAAAGACGTCCTCAAGCGTCGGCTCCGAGGTCCGCAGCCCGAGCACCCGGCTGCCGGCTGCGCCGAGCGCCGCCATGACGCCGGTCAGGGCGCTGTCATCGCGCAGGACCAGGTTCACCGCCACGCGCTGTGCCCCCGTCCCTGCCTCCACGTTGTCCGCGGCGAGGGCCGCAGACACCACACCGGGGAGGCGCGCCAGCACGGCCGGGCCCCCGTCCAGACGGTTCACCTCCAGCCGCAGCACGCTCTCGCGCTGGACGCGGCGCTTGAGCTCCGAGGGCGTGCCGATGGCGAGGATCTTGCCGTGGTCAACGATGGCGATCCGTTCGCACAGCTCGTCAGCCTCGGCCATGTAGTGCGTGGTGAGCAGGACCGTGCGCCCGGGGACGGCCCCCTTCCAGGCCAAGACCATCTCGCGGACCGCCCTAGCGGCTGAGACGTCCAGCCCCAGCGTGGGCTCGTCCAGAAACAGGATCCACGGGTCGTTGAGCAGGCCGCGCGCCATGTTCATCTTCTGGCGCTGTCCGGTTGATAGCGTGCTGACACGCTGAAGCCGCTGGTCGCCCAGACCCACGGCGTCAAGCAACTCGTCGACGCGCCGCCAGCCTTCACGGGAGCCAAGGCCGTAGAACTGGCTGAACATCCATAGCTGCTCTCGGACGGTGAGGATCCCGTAGCCGGACTGCTCGCCGCCCGCAACCATGTTCATGATCCGGCGGATCTTCGCGGCCTCGGTGGCCACGTCAAAGCCAAAGATGCTCGCCTTGCCTTCACTGGGCAGCAGCAGGGTCGTGAGGATCTTGATGAGCGTGGTCTTGCCGGCGCCGTTTGGCCCCAGCAGGCCGAAGAACTCGCCGGGCGCAACCTCAAGGTCGATGCCGTCGAGCGCCGTGACCGGCTTGGGCTTGACCGGATAGACGCGGCGGAGACCCTGGACGGCGATGGCGGGAGGAAGCTGCTCGGTCTGCGCGGTCACAGCTTGGCCAGCTCTACCGCGAGGAGCCCGCCTACCCGCGCGTTGTTCACGATGAGGCTGATGTTGGCCTTGATGGAGCGTCCTTGGGTGATCTCGGCGACGCGGGCCAGCAGCCAGGGCGTGGTGGCCGGGCCGTGGATGCCGGCGGCTTCGGCGTCGGCCAGGGCCTGGCTCACGATGGCGCGAACATAGTCGTCTGGAAGCGCGTCGGCTTCGGGGACGGGGTTGCAGAGGACGATTCCGGCGTCGAGCCCGAGGGCCCGCTGGGCATTGATGATCTTGGCGGCCGTTGCGACGTCTGCTGCCTGGAGCGGCGCTTTGATCCCGCTGCGCCGGGCCCAGAAGAACGGCATCTCGTCCTGGCCCAGGACCACCACGGGGACGCCCTTGGTCTCGAGGTATTCCAGCGTGCGCGGTACATCCAGGATGGCCTTGGGGCCAGCGCAGACCACAGCGACCGGCGTGCGGGCCAGCTCGTCCAGGTCGGCCGAAATGTCAAGGCTTGGATGCGCGCCGTCGATAGCGCCGCGGTGGACACCGCCAATGCCGCCTGTGGCGAACACGCCGATTCCTGCGGCACGGGCCGCGATCATCGTGGCGCTCACCGTGGTGGCGGACCAGCCGCCCGCGGCCGCACCCTCAGCGAGGCTGTGGCGGCTGACCTTGCGGACCGAGCCCGCGGGGGCCGTGCCGAGGGACTCGAGGTCGTCCGCGGCGAGGCCCACAAGAAGGCGGCCATCCTTCATGGCGACGGTCGCTGGGATGGCTCCTGAGCTGCGGATGGCCCGCTCGGAGGCCGTGGCCACCTCCACATTCTGCGGGTAGGGCAGACCATGGCTGATCAGCGTGGACTCGAGGGCAACCACGGGGCGGCCGTCACGCAGCGCGTCGGCAACTTCGGGGGAGAGGCGGATGTGGTCTTGGGCAATCACGAGCGTGAGGGTACGCCCGGGCGCGGGGCGGTGCCTTCCCCGCGTGCCTCCCGGGTGCCTCCGCGGGTCCCGGCGGGACTGCCAGTCACGGATCCCCGGCTGGCTCGGTTGTGCAGGCACGCCGTGCCGTCCAAACGAGACTCGCAGTCAGGCTCTGCGCCTTGGGGAAGCGCCTCGGACGCGCGTTCGGGACGAGCAGTCCGGTTTCGATGGCGGCAGGGCCACGCGAGCGCTCCACCGGGTGAGATCAGTGACCCGCAGTCCCGTTTCGGCGGCGCCGAGATCCTGCTAGGGACACCAGGGCGAAAAGCGTGACCGGCAGTCCGGGCGACCCTGCGCGCGGCCGCGCCCTAGATCAGCGAGAGCTCCGGCGGCACCGAGACGATCTGGCGCAGCGCCGTCTTGTTGCCCAGCACCGCGCCCCGGCGAAGGGCCGCCGCGGGCGCGAGGCCGCGCCCCCGCGCCGACAGCCAGCCTGCCAGGAAACCGGCGTTGAACGCGTCGCCGGCGCCCGTGGTGTCCTGCGGCGTGATGGGCGTCGTGGCCACGTCAAAGCGGGACGCGGGCGCGCCGGCGCCATCGCCGCGCAGCAGCACCGCGGCGCCCTTGCGCCCCATCTTGAGGACCGCCACCGGCGCCAAGTCCCCCAGCCGGTCCTCGCGACCCACGCCAAGCAAGGCGGACGCCTCGTCGCGGGTGGCAAAGAGCAGATCCGGCGCCGCCTCGCGGATCAGCGCCAGCCCGGCCCGGCGGCCAGCGGCAAGCAGCGGCGCGGATGACGACAAATCCACGGTCACCAGCGCCCCGGCGGCATGCGCCAGACGAGACGCCTCGAGCCCTGCCAGCCCAAGCGGCTGGTCCAGCAGCGAATACGCCGGGAGGTGCACGGCATCGGCCCCGGCAAACCAGGCCGGGCGCAGATCCGCGGGTGCCAGCCGAAGCGCAGCCCCACGCTCGGTGACAAAGGACCGCTCCCCGCCTGGCTCCACGACCACGCCAATCCGCCCGGTCGCGACGCCCGCGAGGCGCACCGCGCGCACCGTGACGCCATCGCCGGCCACGGCGGCAATCAGGGATCGGCCGGTTGCGTCTCGCCCCACGGCACACACCAGCGAGCAGCGCGCGCCCAGCCGGCCAAGCCAGCGCGCCGTGTTCGACGCCGAGCCGCCCTGCCGCAGGCTCACGCGCCCGGTGATGTCGGTGCCGCGGCGGAGGGCGCCGTCGGGCACAACAACCACGTCCAGCACAAGGTCGCCCACCACGACGATGCGGGGCCGAACGGGGCGAGCAACGGGGGAAGCCATAGGCCGAGGATACCGCGCTGGTACCCCGAGCTACGGATCGAGGCCCGGGTCACTGCCCACGCCGCCCGGGCCAAACCGCCCTGATGCAAGGTGCTGTGTTCGGAAGAACGTGGGCGTCTCAGGGTGTCGGATGACGCGGATCCAGGCGATCGGCAGCAGCGCAGACCAGAGCGAGGTGAACGCGGCAACCTCGAGGATCCGGCGAGGCGTGACGCCAGGCCCGAGCGCCGACCGGGCGAGGCCCAGACCGCCAGCCACGTAGCCCGCGACGAGGCCGCCGAGCGCCAGCATCGCCCTGCGCCGTATGGTGCCCGGCCCCGCCAGCACGGCCCTGGCCATCATCCCCATGACCAGCCACGGCACCAGCGCTTGCGCCGCGTACATGGCGATGTCGGCGCGCTGCCGGAGCGGCGTAGATCCCCCGACAAGGGCCGGGCGCACATGGCGGAGATCGCGCCGAAGCGAGCCTTCGGCCCAGCGCAGCCGCTGCCTCACGAGGTCCGCTGGCCGAAGCACGGGCTGCTCCCAGAGCTCCAGCCCAGCCGGGCGAGCGACGCCGCGGCCGCTGGCGAGGTACCAGCAGGTGGACAGCTCCAGATCCTCCGTGAGCGCGTCCTCGGGCCAGCCGCCGATGGCCGCCAGCGCCTCGCCACGGATCACCATGCCGTTGCCGCGCAGCTCTGAGGCACCGCCGGCCGCCCAGCGGGCGCGCTGGATGGCATCGTCAATTGCAAACTCGCCGTCCTGCATGCGGGCGATCGCGGCGTCCATCCCGCCGCCGGGGGGACACAGGACGTGGCGCTGCGCCTGCGCCACGGCGTCGATGGCCACCGCCTCCGCGCATCGCAACAGAAAGTCGTGCTCAACCCGCGCGTCTGCGTCCAGGACCACCAGGAGTTCGCCCGCGCGGGGTTCCGGGCAGGCGCGCCGGAGCGCCCGGCCCTTGGAGCCGCTTGCGACGTCGAGGCGAACCACTCGTCCCACATCGCCCAGCCTGGCTGCGGTCAGGGCCACCTCAGCCGCCGCAGACGTGCCATCGGTGGAGGCATCGTCAACCACCACGATGTCCACTGGCTCGCGGGTGAGCCGCGCGCCCACGGCTCGGCCGAGATCGCTGATGAGCGTGCCGATTACCGCAGCCTCGTTCCGCGCGGGGAGCAGCACGGTGATCGCGGTGAGGTCGGGGAGCGGCGCGGGAGCCGCCGACCGCGCTCCCCGTGCCGCGGCCGCGCCCCCGGCGACCGCTTGGATGGCGACCGCAACCACCGCCATGCCCGCACCGCCCAGCAGCATCAGCCCAACACCAGCGGCCGATGACGGGACCGCCGCGCCCGCGACGCACGCGGCAATCGGCGCGGCGGCCGCCCAGCGCCGGGCGACAGCCCCCGACGAGGTGACCACTGGAGTTCGCGTCGTGAGCATCGCAGCAGGATAGGCCGGGGCGCTAAACGGCGGGCGCCATCCCAGCAGCGGGTTACGATGGCTTGACAACGCTTGACCCCCCAGCGGCTCCGGCCGCTTGCTGCCAACCGCCCACGGAGACCCCGATGACCACCCCCACTGACCGCCTCGAGCAGCTCGCGGTTGACACCATCCGCACCCTGGCCATCGACGCCGTCCAGCAGGCCAACTCCGGCCACCCGGGCGCGCCGATGGGCATGGCGCCCATGGCATTCGCGCTCTGGACCCAGCACATGCGCCACTCCCCAACCCAGCCGGACTGGGCCAACCGCGACCGGTTTGTCCTCAGCGCTGGCCACGCGTCGATGCTCCTCTACTCCCTGCTCCACCTCACGGGCTACGGCGTGAGCCTTGACGACATCAAGTCGTTCCGGCAGTGGGGCTCCCTCACGCCAGGGCATCCGGAGTACGGCATGACCCCGGGCGTCGAGGCCACCACCGGTCCCCTTGGCCAGGGCGTCGCCAACGGCGTGGGCATGGCGATTGCGGAGCGCAGGCTTGCCGCCGAGTTCAACCGCCCCGGCCACGACGTCATCGACCACCACACGTATGTCATCTGCTCGGACGGCGACCTCCAGGAGGGCATCTCGGCCGAGGCCGCCTCGCTCGCGGGGCACCTTCGGCTGGGCAAGCTGGTGATGCTCTACGACGACAACCGGATCCAGCTCGACGGCCCCACGGCGCTGGCATTCAGCGAGGACGTCCTCGCCAGGTTTGCCGCGTACAGCTGGCATACGCAGCTTGTTGAGGACGGCAACGACGTGGCCGCCATCAGCGCCGCCATCGATGCCGCCAAGGCCGATGACCGCCCGTCGATCATCGCGGTCCGCACCCACATCGGCTTCGGCAGCCCCAACA
>JANYAA010000261.1 GCA_025355255.1 Chloroflexota bacterium
GGGACCAGAGGAGTCCCCATCCACTGCGGGTGCCGGATTGCTCCGGTAACCCTACTTACTTCTTGTTGGCCTTGTCCATCGCGGTGCAGGCCGTGGCGACCGCAGCGGTCGGATCGGTGCCCTTCTCCACGACAGAGGCGATCGCGTCGCCGAAGTTGCCCCAGTAGTTGTCGAGCTCCTTGGCCGTCGGTCGGGCGAAGCCCGTGGCGACCTGCTGGGAGAAGCCCAGGGTGATGGGGTCGGTGGGGACGATGGTGGTGTTGGCGGGGATGTGGCCGGCCTTGTCAACGAACACCTGCTCGTTGGCGGCAGCGACCATCTGGAGGGCGAACTGGACCGCGAGGTCAGCGTTCGCGGATGCGTCGTTGACGTAGAAGCCGTCCGGGGCGGCCATCGGCTGGAACGCCGCGCCGCTGGGGCCCTGCGGGCCGGGAGCAACTGCGAGCTTGGCGCCGAGGGCCTTCTTCAGGTCACCGGTCTGCCAGGGGCCGTCCACGAAGCCCGCGATCTTGCCGGCGAGGAAGTCGGTCTTGGCGTCGGTGTCGTTCTTGTAGAGGATGCCGCCGGCCGCCTTGAACTCCGTGAGGAACTTGAGCGAGTCGGCAACGCCGGTGGTGGCTGTCGCGGCGCACTTGCCGGAATCGTCGAGGATCTTGCCGCCGAAGGCGCCGTAGAGGCCCCACTGGTAGTAAGCGCCGCCGCCGTTGGACCCGTACACCAGGCCTAGCTTGTTGGTCTTGACCGCGGTAAGCCAATCAGCGGTGGTCTTGGGCGCCGTGGGGAGCATGTCGGTCCGGTAGAAGAGCGCAACTGCCTTCATGGACTCGGGGATCGCGTACAGCTTGCCGTCGACGGTGTCGGCGGTGAGGGCGGTCTGGGAGATGTTGTATGGGGCTGCCATCAGGGTGGCGCTCATGGACGTCAGGTCCTTGAGCAGCTTGGCGCGGGCCTCCTTGGGGAGGCTGTCGTTGGGGGCGATGTAGAGGTCCGGGCCGCTGCCGGAGGCGGCGTCTGTCTCGAACTTCGTGAACAGGTTGGCGAACGGCACGTCGAGGACGGTCACGGTAAGGCCGGGGTTGGCGGCCTTCACGTTGGCGACGATCGTGTCGAAGGCGTCCTTCTCGGCCGAGCCGGAAGCGCCGTAGGCCTCCCAAACGGTGATGGTGCCGGTCAGTGTGGCCGCGGTGCTCGGAGCGGCAGCGGAGCCAGACGCGGACGGGGTTGCGGCGGTCGGGGCTCCAGCGGTCGGGGCTCCTGAAGTCGGGGGTGGGGTGGCGCTGCCGCCGCAAGCAGCCGCGACGATCGCGACTGCGGCGAAGGCCGACGCCAGCCGAAGCTTGGTTTTCACTGTTGTTTCCTCCTGTTGTGGAATGGTTGCCAGTGTGCTGCCGGCGGGGCCGTCAGCTGTGGCAGAGTCCGGATAGAACCGGTCGTTGCGGCGTCCTCCTCGAACGTCGCAGCTATTCGGTGAGGGCACCGGCCGCCACCGCGTTCCCTGTCCGTCAACGTCGGACCCTGGCCACCTCCTGTCGTCGTCGTGGCGCAGGACCAGATGAGCCGCGGATGATGAGCCGCGTCTCCAGCCGAACCTGCTGCGGGAATGGATCCCGTCGTTCTACGACGGACAGGAGAAGGCGCACAGCGCTCTCGCCCTTCTGGCGGATCGGCTGATGCACCGTGGTGAGGGGCGGATCCGTGTGCTGGCCGAGGTCGATGTCGTCAAAGCCGACGACCGAGATGTCCTCGGGGACACGCAGTCCCTCGGTGCGGGCGGCGCGCAGCACGCCCACGGCAATTGCGTCTGACATGGTGAGCACTCCAGTGGGACGCAGCCCGCTGGCCCATGCGCGGCGGAAGGCGGCCATGCCGCCCTCGATGCTGGCAGGGGCGACGACAAAGCTGCTGGCGGCGAGCTCGATCCCCGCTGCGTGGGCTGCCGCACGGTAGCCGCGAAGGCGACGGCCCATGACGGCATCCGGCTCAAGCTCGGTGGCGGGAGCTGGGGGCTCCACCCCGATGATGAGCAGGTCCGTGTGGCCAAGGTCAAGCAGGTGCTGGGCTGCTGCGCGAGCGCCGCCCTCATCGTCGATGTCGACGGTGGGCTGGTCAGGCATCGCGGACGAGTCCACCATCACCAAGGGCACGCCCGCGGCGCGGATCTGCTCCACCTCGGGGTGGTGCGCCGAGAGGCCGACGGCCACCACGCCGTCCACGGTGGCATGGTCCATGGCCCGCGCCAGCGAGCCGCGCAGGGGCGAGATGAAGTGGAGCGCGTAGCCCTCGGCCTCGGCCGCCAAGGCAACGCCCTCGAAGAATGCGCCGAAGAACGGGTTGGAGAAGATCACGGCGAGCGCCTGCGGTGTCAGCACGCCGATCGTCAGCGTCCGGCCCTGGGTGAGCATCCGGGCGAC